>DAORAG010000067.1:0-4439 GCA_035344095.1 Cyclobacteriaceae bacterium
CCTGAAACTCCTGATTTACCAAATCGACTTCAGCCCTGCTGCCCGCTGCTACCTGTTCCTTGATCTGCTCATAAGTTTGCTTCTGTGTTTCAACGTTCTGCAGTTGAATCTGGTGCAGTTCCTGATCGAGAAGGCAGGTCAAGAATTGATTTGCCACATCGCGAATCACATCCTGATTTGTTCGCTTCACAAACTCAAGCTGCGCTTCGTACTGATTGGACGCCTGTCGATATGCGTTAAAGGTGTTTAGCCCATTGAACAATGGCATAGTAGCATTAATGTTCGCTCCTACGAAATCCACCACACCGTTGACTACCTGTCCTTGTTGTTGGTTAAAAGAGTTACCATCGTTGCGTCCTGCGTTTCCCTGGATACTCACCTGGGGAGCCATTCCCAAAACGCCAGCGGTCTTATTGACTTGTGACGAGATGAGGAGATTTTCCTGCTGGTTCAGGTTAAGGTTTTTGTCAAGGCCCATCTTTACGGCCTCCTTGAAAGTCAAAGTTCTCGATTCCTGTGCCCACACAGTAGTGGTCAACACCAAAGCAATCCCTGCAACGATTAATCTTTCCTTCATATATTACTTAGTTCTTTTTTACTTGCTCGTCCGATTCCACAGCGCCATCAACGATTCGCACAACTCTTTTTCCCCGCTGGGCATTTTCTTCCGCGTGCGTCACCTGTATGATGGTCATGCCTTCATTGTTGAGCTGCTCGAAGATGTCCATGATCTGTTTGCCCTGCTCTGAGTGCAGGTTACCCGTGGGCTCATCTGCAAGCAACAGTTTTGGCTGGCCAATGATGGCCCGTGCCACGCCTACCAATTGTTGCTGTCCGCCAGAAAGCTGTTCGGGAAACAAATCCTTTTTGGCTACCATATTGAAGCGGTCCAACAATTCGGCAACCATACTTTTCCGCTGGCTGCCGCTCACTCCTTTATATAAAAGAGGAGTTTCAATGTTTTCATACACCGTAAGCTCATCGATCAGGTGATAGGCCTGGAAGATGAAACCGATGTAGTTCTTATGCATGTCCGACTTCTTGCGCTCCTTCATCTTATGGACCGGCTCGTCAAAGAAGTAGTACTCCCCTGCTGACGGCTCGTCCAGCATCCCGATAATGTTCATGAGCGAGGATTTACCTGCTCCGCTGGGGCCCATGATGGTTAGAAACTCTCCCTGCTCTACGGTAAGATCAACACCTTTAAGAATAAACGTGCGCTGAAATCGTGAATCGACATACTTATCGATGTCCTTTAACTGAATCATGCATGATAATTTTCGTTTGACAATTAGCCAACAATAGTGCCAATGGCCTTTTTGGCATTTAGACGATAATAAAACGCCCAAGTTACATGATTAATCGTCCGGTTGCGAAAAAAGGTGTCCTATAGCGGACGGGTCAAAAAACGATGGGATGGAGGATGACATCGACCCTCCGGTTGAGCATTCGACCGTAGTAATTGTCATTGCGGTAGACTGCATTTTCGTAGTCCCAGTCCTTGATATGAATGATGTGTTCCGGGATACTTTTGTCCAGCAGAATCTGAAATACCGCCTCACTTCTCATGCGCGAAAGCCACTCGTTAAATTCTTTTCCGCCTATGGGATCAGTGTGGCTGGTGAGCTGAATCTGGTACTTTTCCAGCAGGTTGGGAATGGAATCCAGCCAGTTGGAGAGATCGGTGGCCTGGAATTCGTCTACATAGTAGCTGCCTCCACGAAAATAGATGCTCTTTCGTATTTCATCTTGCTGGGCAAACGAGGGAGAGAAAAATGCCAAAGCAAGCCCGATGAGTAGCAAGCGAAGCATACTTCAATTTAACGAAGAAAAAGGAGAAGCGGATTAAGAAATCGTCACTTTTCGAATCCGGAAGACTTATTCGGTGGGCGCACCAAAATTGAGCCACGTGAGCGTTGCGTTTCCTTTGTCGATGACAGAAAGGATTAACAAGTTGTCATAATCTGAATCCTTGAAATCCTGATACTTTTTTTCTCCCAAAAAATAATTAGCGACCTGAGGTGTCGTGTTGGAATGGCCGCATACAACTACCGTTTTGCCCTTGTGTTTTTTCAAAATGTTATCAAGGTCTTCAGGGCTCATAGGGTTGTAGTCAATCAACGTCAAACCCTTTTCAGTAGCCAAAGGCTGAACCGTATTTCTCGTTCTCTTAAAAGCAGTGCTATAGATTGCTGCGATGTCAGCAGCACCAAGCAGTCGTGTTAGAGCCGCTACGCGCTCCTCACCTGCTGATGACAGGCCCGGATCTTTGCTTCCATCCTCCTGACGTTCGGCATGGCGCACCAAAATCAATGTAGTAACCTGACTCTGCGCCCATGCGGTAGCACTAACTACTGCGAGTGCCAATACTATTAGTGTCTTTCTCATTTGAATTGATTCTGTATTGCCGCTGGAACATTACAGCCTTCCGTTTGGCGAGTATCTGACAACTGAAATATTTTCCAGCCGTCACTACCCTTGAACAACTGAAAAGCATCTACACCACAGTGATGAAAATCTTTATTCAGGTAGAAGGCATACCTGGCCCACACCTGCGCCATATTTCCATCAATGTCAATCTTCACATCCCAAATGGGCTCGCTGTATACATCTTTGCGGGGCGTCCCCATCGCCACCAAAAAACTTTTGAGATCACCCCGCTTGAACCGGGGATTTCCCTCTTTGTCGAGGCCGATAGTGGCAAAAGTGACATCATCGCGAAAAGCTTTGTGGACCATCGCACTGTCGCCTTTGTTCATTCCATTAAAGAGGTTATTGATCGGCTCCATTACGGCTACTTCCTCGCCTTGGGCCATTGACCAAAATGACAGACAGGACAACAAAAGGGAAAAGGTTACAATCTTCATGCATTCATGGTTTATTGATACTCCTACGAAACCCCAAAAAGATGGTTTCTATTCTTCTTTGGGTGGCTTCAGAACAAATACTGAGCCAGCGGGGCCTGATAGGCGTTTCAATATATAATCTTAATTTTAGGGTCACAAAATTAGACTGCTATGAAGAGGCTTTGCCTTGTTCTATTGACTGTTGGCTTGTCATTTCAATCGATGGGAAACACCATTGATAGTCTGGAGAGTGTGTTGGCTAATGCTGAGGGTGACCTCAAAGTAAAGACCCTGAATGAACTCTTTCGGGCTTACATCAACTCCGACCCTGTAAAAGCGATTGGTTATACCCGAGAGGCGCTGGCCCTGGCGACAGAAATTGATGACACCAAGGGAATGGCGGCTTCTTATAACAACCTGGGGGTTTCTTATCGCAATCAGGGTGCGCTCGACAAAGCGCTTGAATACTATCTGACCTCCCTTAACCTCTACACACAACTTGATAACAAGGAGGGCATTGCCACCTCCAAGAATAACATTGGAACGATCTATTCGCTAAAGAAAGATTATGGTCAAGCGATGAAGTATTTTGAAGAGGCTTATGACATGTTCAGCGAACTTAACGACAAGCAACGAATCATCGGAACGATGAACAACCTGGGCAACCTGCACAGTGACCTCCAATTGTATGAGCAAGCTTTGAAATATTATTCCCAGGCCTTTCAGGTGGCAGAGCAAGATGGCAAGCAGTTTTCAGATCCATTGAGCAACATTGGCAACATTTATTTCAGGCAGGGCAATTTGCAGCGCGCGGTCGATTATTATGAACGGGCTTTGGCGATGGCCAAGAGCAGCAACAACCAGATCGGTGTGTTGAATATTACAGCCAACCTCGGTGAAGTCTATGTACAAGCGGGGCAAGCTGCTAACGCGCAGCGCTACCTCGATGAAGCTATGGCTTTAAGTAAGAGTCTACAGGCCTACATCTTTGAGCCTCAGATTCTGAAAAGCATGGCAACCAACTATGCCAAACAAGGGAAGATGAAGGAGGCGTATGAGATGATGTTGAAATACGATACTACCCGTGAGAAAATTTATGGTGAGGAAAGCAGCCGCAAAATCGCGCAGATGGAGATCGCACTTGATCTCTCAGAAAAGGAGAAGGAAGTAGAAGCGCTGAGAAAGGATGATGAAATTAAATCTTTGCAACTGCACAATACCCGGATGGTGATCACGCTGATCGTTTTGGGTATCATTATGATTGTGGCATTTGTCAATCTCTTCTTCTTCAGGAAGAAACCCAAGAAGACCAGTATATCGAATGGATAGAAAAGAAGCCCGGGCTTTGCTCGAATCCATGACCGAAAGTGCAAGCCTGCTACGCCACATGCGTACGCTGGAGCTCGTCATGGAAGCCTACGCCAAAAAGTATAACGAAGACGAAAACGAATGGGCCATTGCCGGCATGCTGCACGATGCCGACTACGAGGCCTACCCCGACCAGCACCCCAACGTGATCGTAGGGAAGCTGAGGGAGATGGGTGAAGACAAGATCGCGCATGCGATCTCGGCTCATTATACCAAGTGGAACGT
>DAORAG010000067.1:4539-10813 GCA_035344095.1 Cyclobacteriaceae bacterium
ATTGACGTGCTGAAAGCCAACAAAGAGGAACTGGGTATTTGAAAATTATCTCCCGTTCACAGAAAATTAACTCAAACGAGCTTCACAGATTCGAAGTTTCCAGCTAAATTTGATGCTATAAAATAATTAGAACTATGTTCGAGCAAGTAGTAGGCGATGGCGCCAATTTGTTTATCCTCATCGTGGTCGTTCTGATCGGATTCGCTTCCGCTCTGGGCTATGTGGATTTTCAAAAGACGAAAAAAGAAGAGAAGAAAGAGCACTAAGTTTGTGCCCCAGCGATAAAAAGAAAAGCCCATCGATTATCGTTGGGCTTTTTTATTGTCTCTTCGAGTTTTATCTCATTCTGATCCGGTATAGGGTGACTTGTATATATTCTGCCACTCGTCCCATTTCGTGCTTTTATAATGATCACCACCAATGAATTCTATGATCTTGTGGAATTCGGGTGCTTTTTGGTAGCCTTGTAAAGGCTGAATCATCCGAAATTCTTCATCCAGAAATACCACCGTGGGATAAGCCAATTGGTTGTTCAGCAGTGCAGCCGCCAGTTGGTGGTATCCTTTATTGCCAGAGGGCACAAATTTGAAGGTAGTGCCATTGAATACTATGTCCTCCTTTTGCTCAGCATCGAACTTCACAGGGTAAAACTCCTCGTTAAGGATTTTGGCGATCTTAGGTTCACTAAAGGTGTTTTTGTCCATCACCTTGCACCATCCGCACCAGTCGGTATACACATCGATAAAAATCTTGCGCTTTTCTGTCTTTGAACGCTCCACAGCCTCTTCGAACGTCATCCAGGTCACAGGGCTCTCTGAAGCTTCGCTATAAGCTGCCTGATGAACCTGAGCTGATGCCTTGTTGGCAACCAGCATCGTCATTAGAGATAGTGCCAGGACTGAAATCTTCACCTTTTGCATATTCACAAATTTACCAGAAAACAGGTCTGTATTCAACAAAAGTTCCGCCAAAACGACCCGTATCACTACCAGCCTTAAACCTCAATAACAAAATTGGGTCCAATTGTAACCAAACGCGGGGTGGCGTGTACTAATTGTACGATTGAAAGCCACAGATTGTTCAGATTTGAACATGCGGCCAAGGCTAACCCCCGAAAATGCCGTAAGATGGTCGATTTCAACTGTGGCACCGGGTTTGGATATTTGATTAGCGTGAAAATGAAGTTTTCGAATAAAGACGTCCTTCTTCTCCTCGGCATTGTGGTGGCTGTGATCATCAGCCTGACCGTGCTGGTATTTCAGGACGATGCTTCCACCCCACCCAAAACCACCAGCAATTCAATAGAGCCAAAGACAAGCCTGGCTCCTTCAACCGACCTCCTCAAAAGAGCTATCGACAAAATCGAATTCAACTCACTGATTCGCTAACGACTGGACCGGGTTGATCCTCGCTGCCTTGAATGACTGGTAACTCACCGTGAGCACCGCTACAGCAATGGAGATAACACCCGCCAGCACAAATAATAGCGGATTGATGTTTTCCCGGTAAGGGAAAGAACTAAGCCACTCCGTCATCCCAAAATAAGCAAGTGGAATGGCCAGAAGGAATGCCACCGAGATCAGAACGGAGAACTCCTTAATCAACAAAAGGATAAGACTTGGTGTCGTTGCTCCCAGCACCTTTCTGATTCCTATCTCCTTGAATTTAATTTCAGCTGTGAACATCGCCAGTCCGTAAAGACCAAGGCACGCAATAGCGATGGCAATGGAAGAAAACGCAGTGAAGATCGACATGAATCGTTCCTCTGATTTGTATTGCTGATCAAAGTCCACATCCAGAAAACTGTACTCGAATATCTTATCTCGCAACGTGTTGTTAAAAACCGATTCGATTTTGCCGAGCGTCTGCGAAACATTTCCCGTCAGCTTTGCAGAAAGATATCCCACTGACCAGGGCTTATTCATTACGATAATGAATGGCTCTATCTCAACATTGGCAGACATAAAGTGAAAGTCTTTTACAATGCCAATCACCCTTCCTTTTCTATCCTGCCATGCCAGTGGCTGACCAAGCGCTTCTTTGGGATCGGTCCAACCTAGCCTCCTCATCCCAGACTCATTCAGCATAAATGATTGCTCAGCATCTGACGGAAAGTCTTTGCTAAATCCGCGTCCCTCGATGATTTCGATTCCATATAGTTCAATATAGTCTTCATCCACACTCAAAAACCTCATGTCGCTCCATGCAGCATCTTTGTCCCATCCCAAACGAACCACGTTGTTACCCAATTCCACACCTGGCACTTCTGATGACAATGCAACACTTGAAATACCTGCTACCTTTTCCAACTCGTATTTCAGCGTGGTGTAGTCGCGTTGGGCATTGTTGGCGAATCTCGTGGGCAAAGTCACGATGCGCTCTTTGTCAAAACCAAGATCCATTGACCTGATGTATTTGAGATGTTGGAAGACAATCAATGTTCCTGAGATCAAAAAGATGGAGATGGTGAATTGAAAGACGACAAGAGACTTTCTGAGGATATTACCTTTGGTGCCCGTTCTAAAATTTCCCTTCAATGTTTCAACCGGACGAAAAGCTGAAAGGAAAAATGAGGGATAACTGCCTGCGAGCAAACCCACCAGGATTGTAATGGACACCATGGCAATCCACGCCATATTGTTGTTGAACAAACCGAGATGCTTTCCGCTAAAATTGTTGACGGTAGGCAGCATAAGATAAGTGAGCCCCAATGAAAGCACCATGGCTACAAATGCCATCAAAACAGACTCGCTCAGGAACTGTCCCACCAGCTGTTCGCGAAATGCCCCGGCCACTTTACGCAACCCGATTTCTTTGGCGCGCATGGCAGATCTTGCGGTGGCAAGATTCATAAAGTTGATACAGGCGATCACCAGAATAAAAATCCCAATGACCATAAAGATGTAGACGTAGGAAGCTTTGGAGTTTGCCTCCATTTCCGATCTAATATTCGACTGAAGGTGGATGTCACCAAAAGGAGTGAGTGAATACTCTTGTTTATATCCGGAGTAGTCTTCCTGATCGGCAATGTATTTCCTTGAGATAAATTTGATTTTATCCTCAAGAGCCGGAATGTTGACACCCTCTTCTAATTCCAGATAGGTATAGAATGAGTAGTTCCACCAACTGTTCAGGTGATAGTTAAGTGTCTTGAGCGACTCAAATGAGAGCATGAAGTCAAACTTGAGATGTGTGTTTGCCGGGTAGTCTTTCATCACGCCTGTGATTTTTACCGTGACGGTATCCTCGGGGAAATACAAAGTCTCACCCAACACATCTGTGCGGTTGAAATATTTCCTTGCCATACTTTCGGTGAGCACGACAGTTAAGGGCTCTACTAATGCGGTCTCAGGATTACCAGCCAAGAGAGGGAAAGTAAAGACTTTAAAGACATTTGAATCCGCAGCCATCACGGTTTCATAAGTTCTCTCATCACCACCGGGCTGCTGAATAACCTTGTTCTCTATCTTACGAAAACGAACGGCTTGCTTGATTTCGGGATAGTCCTTGACCAACATCTCTCCCACTATAGGGCCGCCTGCTGCATACACTTCAAACCCACCATTGTTGGGTAGATGATAGCCATTGTTAAGGCGATAAAGGACATCCCGTTTCACGTGATTGTGATCGTAGGTCAGTTCATCGTAAACGAAAAGGAAAATGATCATCGCGCATGTGATGCCGATGGTCAATCCAAATACATTGAGAAGAGAATAGGCGCGATTTTTCTTAAAAGACCGAATTGCGATGAGGAGATAGTTCTTTACCATAATCCCGAGGTTATGATAAAGAATACTCGGTGATCAGCTAATGGTTACAGTCTCGTCTTCGCGGTAGGAATAATAATGCAACACCGTTTCAATTGCCTTTTTGATAGCCACGTTAATGGGGAAAAACTGGTTACTGAGTTCCCAATCAACTGCACGCAGCTTCATGTAGTAGTCACGCATTAAAGGGATGGGCGATCCTGCTACCACCTCGCCATAGGCTGCAAGAAACTGACCGGGCTGTTCCGTCTTAATTACCTCGCAGGTCACCAGTTCTTTATGACCGTATTTGTTCATTCGTGCAGAGAAACCAAACAGTCGGCAGATCAAACCGCGTGTGGCGTAAGAAGAGCAATGGCCATTTTCAAGGTTGGTATCGACAATAGCACAAATCGAATTGTTGAGATTGGGGTTATTTAACCATTCAAGGGCTTTCCCTTGTTTGTACAAGTGGTAGGCAAAGGGGATAAACTCAAGGATGGTAGCCTCTATGTCAGGCTTAAGGCAGCATTTACCACACCCGGATTTGCAGTGCAGCCCGGACGAATGCCTGAAGTTGGATATCTCTTCGTCCAGGGTGAGGTACACTGCCTCCACCTCCTGGACCAACTGCGTTATGTTCAATCAGAGGGTCAATAACGCAGCAAATATAGATGGGGCCTATGTCAGTTGATTTCGGGATTATGGGAATTATTTTTGGGGTTCCAGGCCTTCCTTTTTCCTCATTTTCCTAATGAATTCCGGGCCGAACGAAACTTTTTTGGCCAGTGGTGACTTTTCATCGGCCATACGCCAAAAAGGTGTTATCGACTTCAACGGCTTACCGGATTGGTATTCCTCGTAAGCAGCCTCGGCTACGATGCGCAAAAAAATCCCGCTTGTTACCGGGCAGGTGTATTCTGCACCGTATTCAATCGCCAGGTCGTTACGCATGGTTTGAACGGAAGACTGCGACCCACTTGGGATTTTCCTGACATAGCTATCCACTATTTTCGGAGTTGCAATCAACATTTTACTATGGGATGGAATATCCGCAAACTTCTTGTCCGTTTTCTTAACTTCAAAAACTGTTTTGCCTTCAAGCTTCTCCTTCCAACTCTTTCGGTTGCTGACTTTAACAGCCTTGACTGGTTTTTTAGTAAGCTTCTTTACTTTTTTTGAAGACTTCTTCTTATCCATGACCATCAAATTTAGATTACCTCATAGTGCAGCGACACCAAACCACTTGGGTAAGGCGTAGATGCAATCAGTTTGGTCTGAATTCGTTCATCGGTTTCAAACATGGCTTTGCCTTTTCCTAAAACAATCGGATGTACAGCCAGCAATAACTCATCAACAAGTTTATGGTTGAGAAGTGTTGCGGCAAGAGAAGCTCCACCAAAGAGCCATATATCTTTCCCTTCGCTTGCCTTGATCGATTTCACTTTTGAAACAACATCTCCACTTACCACCTCACAACCTGAAAATTCAGACACCTTGTTTGAGAAAACATAATTTTTCTTTTGTTTGAATGGGTTGGAGCCATCTCCAGCATTTATCATCATCTCATAACTCTTTCTCCCATAAAATACCGTATCAATACGGTTCATGAAATCCGTCATCCCATAATCATTGTCGGTGAAGCACCAGTCGTACTCACCGTTAGGCCCCTCAATCAATCCATCAAGGCTCATGGCCACATTCAAAATCACTTTTCTCATTGTTATTGTTTATTTAAGACAAATTGAACCGGTGGAACTGACAACATTATGTCAGCAGGCCCGAGACCTAAAAATTTATTTTTTAAGACGGATCAGTGAGCTCGTTGATCTTGGAGTAGTGCAGAAATAGTTCTTCTGCCCGCTTGTTCACCAGCGTTTTGAGTTCCTCTGGCTCCTCTATCTCCACACTAGTGCCAAACATGAAAAGCCAACGAACAGCATGCTCCAGGTTATCCATGAGAAAATCAACCTGAACTCTGTCGCCAAGGTCCTTCTCGTTGATCGATCCGTAGAATGGCCGGGATGAAAGACCTTTTTTGTCAAACGACAACCGCACTTTTATTAGTCGTCTGTTGCCATCCACGTCTGCTGTTTTGAAATATTCCTGCAGAGAAAGCAGATTCTTTCCGTCAAAATTATCTCCCGTCAATACCAGCTCTTTAATCTGATCGGATCTGAAGTCACGATACCCTTTGCGCAACCTGCACCAGCCGATCAAGTGCCATGCCCCGGAATAGAAAAATAATCCGATGGGTTCCACCTCGCGCTCTGTGGTTTCATTTTTTGAACTGAAGTAGGTGATCTTAAGTAAGATCTTATTCGCGACTGCCTTTTGGATATCTGTCATGAAATGGTTGGGCAGTTCGGGGCTTCTCGTCCATTGACGATAGTGTACGTGTACTACTTCATCGAGATGCTCGAGGTGATCTTTTTCAGATTCCTTGAGCACGGCCTTGATCTTGTTCATAGCAGACTCAAAAGCCTGTCTCACAGATTTGTCGGTCATCTTCTCTACCAACTTACCAG
>DAORAG010000068.1:0-8971 GCA_035344095.1 Cyclobacteriaceae bacterium
AAGAAGGAAAGCCGGAGAAAGACATTGACACACTGACCATTTACATGGTCATTGCGACCATTGTAGGCGCCAGGCTTGGCCACATTTTCTTTTACCAACCTGAGCTACTTTGGGAAAACCCTTTGGGCGTCTTTCTGCCATTTGAATTCTCACCCGAATTTAAATTTACCGGCCTTCAAGGACTGGCCAGTCATGGCGCTGCTATAGGTATTCTATTCGCGCTTTGGCTTTATAGCAGAAAGAAGAAACCGGGACAAAACTACATTCAGGTAGTTGACAGAATTGTCATTGTGGTCGCACTCACTGGCTGTTTAATCAGATTAGGAAACTTCTTCAACTCCGAAATAATTGGTAAGCCAACAGATTCTGCAATAGGTGTAGCCTTCCTCGGCAAAGTCACTGAAGCGATGCAGAGAGAGGACTCAGGATCTAAGCTGGTTGAGTCTGTAAGCATTTCGAGAAATGAAGATCTCCCGGAAGGTTCCAACGGGCGAAAACCAATTTCTATTTACCTCTTCTTTAAAGAAGGAACGAACAGGGTTTCTGTTGACCAATACTGTCGCTCGTATGCGAAGTTCTACCTCACCCGACTCGATGAATATGTGGATGAATCACCTTCCCATGACCTTCGTTACGAAGTTATTGAGGAGAAGTCGGGAACATTTGCGGCCAAGATCAGCACTTTCGCAATCGCTCGACATCCCGCTCAACTCTACGAGTCAATTTCGTGCCTCCTTCTCTTCCTCCTGTTACTGTGGGTGTGGTCAAGAGAGAAAGAAAATATTGCAACTGGAAAGATATTCGGCATTTTTATGATCGTGCTTTGGAGCCTACGATTCTTGTATGAGTTCCTTAAAGAAAATCAGGTCCCGTTCGAGGATGACCTTCCACTCAACATGGGGCAGATTCTAAGTATCCCCCTTGTTATGGTAGGTATTGGCATTCTCATTTGGTCAAAAAAGAACGCAACGCCAAAAACCTGAAAAATGTAATTTCTATTTGAGAATTTTGGGCATGCACGCGCGGTTGGTAACTATTGCACTTGGAATTTTAATCCTGACTGGAGCAGGTGCGCAAGCTCAAAATGGCGGATCGAGTAACAAGCGATCAAGAGATGATGCCACATCTACCGACACTATCACCTTTGAACTACTCACACTTAATAAGGTCATTATTGCTGGTAACAAGACTACGCGCGATAGAATAATTCTCAGGGAACTTAGTCTTTCCCCTGGTGACACTGTATCCAACGTACTCCTACCTGACATCCTACAGAAGGATAAAAACAAAATTTATAACCTCAGGCTTTTCAATACCGTTGAACTTAGACCTATCACCGTATCTTCCGGTCGTTTCGACTTGCTGGTTGAAGTTACTGAGCGATGGTACACCTTTCCCGTTCCCATTTTTGAAATCTCCGACAGGAACTTTAACGAGTGGTGGCAAACCTATGATCATGACTTAAGCAGGGTAAACTACGGTCTCCGCCTCTATCAATATAATTTCCGTGGGAGGAATGAAACCCTTAGACTAACCGCCCAATTTGGTTTTTCAAGGAGATATGACCTGGCTTATCAAATTCCGAATCTCGACAAAAACCAAAAACAGGGGCTTTCATTTCTTTTCTCTTTTGCTGAACCAAAAAACCTTTCGTATTTCACTGAAGATCACAAGCTCCTGTTCCTGAAATCTCAGGAGGTACTTCGAACCAGTACTTTATTTGCGGTAAATTACTCTTATAGAAAATCATTTTACGAAACACACAATCTGGGGCTTGAATACAGAACCTCGGCAATAGCTGATACCATTGCGCTATTAAATCCAAACTACTACGTTAATGGGGAAAAGAAGCAACGTTTTGAAGCTATCACGTATTCCTTCACTTCAGATCATCGAGACGTGTTTGCTTACCCCCTCAACGGGCATCATTCAAATATTTACCTAAAGAAAATTGGCTTGGGTTTGAGCAGTGGCGTTGACCAGTTTGAAGTTAATCTTACGCATGCTCAATACATCGACCTGAAAAATGGATACTATTTTTCAAATTTTTCATCGCTCTATTTAAGCACACCACAGTCGCAGCCATACTCATTATATAATGCGATTGGCTATCGAAAGCAATTCTTGAGAGGTTATGAAATCTATGTCATCGAAGGTTCGAGATTCTTTTTGAACAAAGCCACTTTGAAGAAGAGAATATTCACACGCGGCTGGCATCTCGCCAATATGCCCCATGAGCAATTCAGCTATTTTCCATTATCTATTTACTTGAAAGGCTACGTTGACATGGGCTACGTTGAAAATTTCTCGCGTTACCAGGAACTTGCTATCAACAATACCCTGTCCAACAGGTTTTTGATCGGTGCAGGTGGGGGACTTGATATTGTTACAGTATATGATGCTGTCCTTCGATTTGAGTACAGCTTCACCCGGGAAGGCACCCATGGGTTCTTCTTCAATGTAAAAAAGGAATTCTAGTATTTCTTATACACCTTTTGCTTTCCTTTCTTGTATTCGTACCAAGTGCCCACCGGCTCACCCAGATCATAACTTCCAGTATATTGCAATTCCCCAGTCTCGTTGAAAAATTCCCAGGGGCCGTCTTCCTTTCCATCTCGATAGGCACCTTTCTGAATTAGCATACCTTCTTCATTAAAAATTTTTGTTGGTCCGTTAGGCAGACCATTTTCGTAAAAAAGTTCACGCTCCACTTCACCGTTTTCGAAGTAGTGTGTCCATGTACCCTCATAACTACTTTGCCGGTAGACACCTTTCTTATCCAGATGGCCGTTTTCGTGGTAATAGAATGCCGAGTCAGTAAGCGCTCCCTGACTCCAGTGCTCTTTGGCTTGAATGTTACCCGATGGGTAATAGTAAACCACCTCCCCATCCAGGTTACCACCTTTATAGCTTTCAATTGAACTTAGGGTGCCATCAGGGTAATAATACCTCCACTCACCGACCTTTTGGCCATCGGCAAACCGGCCAATAGCTTTTTTCTGCCCATTGGGATATTGATTTTGATCGGATTGAGCAAATCCTGAATAGGAAATGCCAATTATTAGCCAATAAAAAATAGGGTTTTTAATCATTTATATATACCTTTTCCCTAGCCTTGATTAGAGATGAGATTAGTTATTGTAGTTTTAATTTTACTTCTCCCTCAAGTTACAAAACCTCAGAGTGTTTCCACGCTGATGGGCGCCCGAAGTGGTGCTTTAGGCAACGCGTCCTCCGCCCTATCGGATGGCTGGTCGTTTCATAATAACTTTGCCGGTATTGCAAACAGCACGCAAACCCTGGTCAATTTTGCGTATTCGGTTCCGCCTGCCTTGCCCGGGGCAAACCGTGCCGCATTTTCTTTAGTAGCCCCAATAAAATCTTTTGGTGCTGGAGTGGGTTTGTTTCGTTTTGGCGATGAGGTCTACAGTGAGCAAATCCTCTCAGCAGCCATTGGCAACCGGTTTGGGTTAGCATCTCTTGGAATCAAAGCAAACTATGTGCAATACAGTGCGGAAGGTTTCGGGACCAGAAATGCACTAACCTTAGACTTTGGCGGTATCGCAGAATTGTCGGACAAGATTTCTATTGGGGCCATGATCACCAACATTTCACAATCGAAATTGAGATCTAATGTCGAAGAGAGGCTTCCGACCCGAATGACAACCGGTGTCCAGTTCAGACCCGATGGCAATCTTACGCTGCTTATCGAATTGGAAAAAGACTTGGTCTACGATCCAACTTTCAAGGCTGGAATTGAATACGAATTCTATCAGAAGTTTTTTGCCAGAACAGGATTTAACCTGAATCCCAACATAATTTGTGGTGGGCTTGGGTATCGGTCATCAAAATTGAGTGTAGACTACGCTATGCAATATGCCCATTCCATACAAACACAATTTCAGCTCTCAGTTACCTATCGGATTATCAAACAGTCCTCAAAGTCATGAAATGGCTGATGCTGTTCTGGGTCGGCTTAATTAGTGTAGCCCATATCAATGCACAAGACTTTCCGGAGAGAGAATACGACCTGGAAAGGTTGGCTGAAGCAATATTTCCAATACAGGATCTTGATATTGACTACAGTCAATTGTACGAGAATCTGGCGCAAATACTATCCAACCCACTCGACCTCAATACTGCTACAGCCGAAGAGCTAAGGTTGCTGCATGTACTGAACGAAAAACAGATCAACTCAGTGATCAATTACCGAAAGGAAAACGGACCATTTGTTTCAATTTATGAACTGCAGGTGCTGGATGAAATTGACCCCACGGTGTGGGAGTTGATTGTACCATTCGTCTCAATAAGGTCCGGCAACGAGCAAATGAAATCGCTACCGCGCAGAATTCTTGATGAAAAGAACAGTTACTGGCTCACACGGTTCAACAAAACAATCGAAACGCGCAGAGGATATACTGACCATAATGGTAAGCGAGCATACCTTGGCTCACCCTATAGACTATACACACGTTACCGCACCGCCCGAGCTTCCGATTTCAGTTTTGGTTTTACCGCAGAAAAGGATCCTGGCGAACAACTCAAATGGTCCCCGTCCGAAAAAAACTATGGTTTCGATTACCTATCGGCTCACGCACAGTTGCTCAATAAAGGAAAACTGGACAACCTCATCATTGGTGATTTTCAATCGCAGTTTGGTCAGGGACTGATTTTCGGAGGCGGCTTCGGAGGCGGAAAGGGTGCTGAAACCATCACCACGCTTAGAAGAACAAACATCGGATTCATACCTTACACCTCCCTTAATGAATCGGGGTTTTTTCGGGGACTGGCTGTGAGCTTAAAAGCCACTAAAAGATGGAAAATACACACTTTCGCCTCATCGCTCTTGAGAGATGGATCACTTGCTGGTGACAGCTCATCTCTATTTCTATCGTCTGTGCCCGTCACTGGCCTTCATCGGACCGAAACTGAAATAGAAAACAGGAAAACATTGCGCGAGACCAATATTGGAGGTGTAATCAGCTATGACACCAGAGGGCTGCAGACCGGACTTATCTATCACTACACCCATTACGGATTTCCTATTCTTCCGTTATCCAATATCTACAATGGTTTCTACTTCCGTGGAAGCGAGAATACCAATGTGGGTGCCTTTCTCAACTATAATTTTCAAAATGCAACTTTCTTCAGTGAGTTCGCCATGAGCTATGGATATGGTACAGCCACTGTGGCCGGCATTCTGGCAAGCCTCACTCCAAAATTTGATGTCTCAGTACTGTACCGATATTACGACAGAGACTTCCATTCACTATATGGGAATGCTGTTTCCGAAAATACAGCCATAAGAAACGAATTCGGTTACTACATGGGATGGAAATATAAATTCAATAAAAAAAATACACTGGCCGGCTATACTGATTTTTTTAGATTTCCGTGGATAAGATATCGCGGCTACGCCCCCTCTGACGGGCATGAATATTTGGTAAGATACACTTATCAGCCTCGAAGAGACTTAGCGGTTTACTTTCAGTTGCGAGAAGAATCAAAAATTCGCAATGTTAATTCCGAAAACCTGTATGAGGTGGGAAATGGGGTAAAGAGAAATTACTGGGTCAATGCCGACTACTCAATCAACAACTCCCTAAGCTTCAAGACAAGGATACAGTTTAGTAACTATACACTCGTGGGAAACAGGACACATGGCTTTACTGTCGTTCAGGACTTAAACTTATCAATACGAAGGCTATTTATCTCCGGCCGTTTCGCCTTATTTGATACAGACGACTTCGACAATCGTCAATACATATATGAGAAAGATGTATGGCTAGCATACGCGTTTCCATTCTATCAGGGTGTAGGTGTCCGTCAATATGTTCTCGCGCAATACACAATCAATCGAAATCTTGATGTTTGGCTTAAATGGTCACGATTCACCTATGAAAATATAGACACCATTGGCTCAGGAAACGAAAGTATTGAAGGAAATTCAATCAATGACATTAAATTGCAGGTGAGACTGAAATTGTAATATGCACGCCATTGATCTTGTTTCGCCCGGTGTAATTATCGCCATGATTGTAGGACTTGTCGTGTTCATGCTGATTTACCGAGCTATTTTCAAGTCCAAGTAGTCGTTTTCCAGATTGCTTAACCCCAATAAAGTTTTTCTGCCGAATTATTTCGCCACTGGCCTTATTCAAATTTTATCGTACTGTGGTGTTGGCTTTCTTGCGTTTGTATAAAAACTAATTTTTATCATGCGACAGCTAACTATTGCTCTATTACTAATATCAACTTGCTCAATTGCGCAGGTTTCCAAAAAATCATTTGATCTTCCAGAATTCCAAGGTGTCTACGTGAATTCCAGTTACACGGTTTACCTTAAACAAACCAATAAACAAGAGGTGAGAGTTGAGGCGCTGGCTGAGATACTGGAGGCAACAGAAATAAAAGTTGAAGGCGGTATTCTCATGATCAATGTCGAACGAAAGCCAGACCCGGCAAATAAGAGCCTATGGGCAAAGATTGACGACATTAAATTAAACCCAACGATGAAGGTCTACGTGAGTGTAAAGGATGTCAACACCTTGCAGGTCAACGGTAGCGGGAAAATTGTCTCAGAGAACTCGATCGCATCTGATGATCTCAAAGTGAGTTTGACCGGCAGCGGATCGATGGATATTGATATAAAAGGAAAAAAGATATCGACTGAAGTAGCGGGCTCTGGTAGCATTGCATTAAAAGGGTACGCCACATCAAATGACATTCTGGTGAGTGGAAGTGGAAATCTAAATGCCTTCAACTGCGAATTGGAATATGCCAACGTAAAAATTGGCGGTAGTGGCTCAGCAGATATTACCGTCAGCGAGAATCTTGAAGCTTATGTGATGGGAAGTGGAAATCTTAAACACAAAGGCAACACGAAAAAAGTAACCAAAAAAATCTATGGCTCGGGAAGTGTAGAACGGGCATTTTAGCTAATCGCGAGACATTGTTTTCAGTAGCGAACCTGCTTATCTTGAAGCAAAACAGGTTTGCATATGTACAGTTACAAGGCCGCTGTGGTGCAGGCCGCACCAGTACTCTTCGATAAAACCAAAACGATCGATAAAATTGGTAAGTTGGTTGACGAGGCGGCAAGTCAAGGTGCAGGATTAATCGTCTTTCCAGAAGTATTTATTCCTGGCTATCCTCGTGGGCTCTCATTTGGTACCGTGGTAGGCAGTCGCTCCGCTGAAGGAAGGGAATTGTTCCTGGAATACTGGAACAACGCAATTGAAATTCCGGGGCCTGACGCTGAAATGCTCTGTAAGTTTGCCAAGGACGCAAGGGCTATGCTTGCTGTTGGGGTTACTGAACGCGACTCAATCAGTGATACACTCTATTGTACACTGGTTTATATCTCAAAGGAAGGAAAGCTACTTGGCAAGCATAGAAAAATTAAGCCCACTGCAGCTGAGAGAATCCTGTGGGGTGAAGGTGATGGTCAGGACCTAACGGTTTATAAGACATCGTTCGGTAGCATCGGTGGACTTGTGTGCTGGGAAAACTATATGCCACTTGCCCGAACTGCACTCTATCAGCAAGGGATTGAAGTCTACCTGGCCCCCACTGCAGACTGCCGTGATAGCTGGCAGTCGACACTGGCGCACATCGCCTGCGAAGGCAGATGTTATGTGCTGGGCTGCAACCAGTATGTGACTAAAGATCAATATCCGGAATCGTTACTGAAAGAACTCGGTAATCAGCCCGACCTGATGTGCAGTGGAGGGAGCGCAATTGTTTCTCCGATGGGTAAGGTGATAGCTGGGCCGCTCTTTGGCAAAGAAGGTATACTATATGCTGATATCTCGCACGATGAGGTGGTGAAAGCCAAGATGGACTTTGACGTAATTGGTCACTATGCACGTCCGGACATCTTTGAGTTTAAAGTGAAGAAGCCATGAACAACTCTCAAGTTATAGAAAAATTCTACACCGCTTTTCGAGATAAAGACTGGAAAGGGATGCAAAGCTGTTACGCTAACGATATCACCTTTTCGGATCCGGTTTTTCCTTTGCTAAAAGACAAAGCAGCCAAGGCAATGTGGCATATGTTGGTTTCTGCATCTACGGATTTACAGATTTCTTTTAACAATATCGTGGCTGACGACAAAAATGGTTCATGTCACTGGGAGGCAGTTTATACCTTCTCTAAAACGAAGCGTAAAGTCCACAATAAGATTAAGGCGCAATTCAGATTTAAGGATGGTTTAATAATTGAACATACCGACAGTTTTGATCTTTGGCGTTGGAGCGGGATGGCGTTAGGTGCTTCAGGCATTTTACTCGGTTGGAGCCCATTGGTAAAGAATAAGATAAGGTCGATGGCAGCTAAAAACCTCCAATCCTTTATTGAAAAAAACAGTCAGTACCAGTAACAAAACCCCTATTTTACCCCATTTTGGTCACTTTTTAGGTAAAAAAGAATTCACAAAATTTATTATAACTTTGTTTAGTTAACCCAGAATTCAAATAGAGGTAAATACTTAAGTCCTTCATTTAGTCTGTTGTTAGCTTAAACTTTATGTAACTTAATTACTCAACAATGAACATTTATGTAGCCAACATTCCCTGGAAGGCATCAGAAGAAGAACTGAAGACGTTATTTTCACAATACGGTGAAGTGGACTCAGCAAAAATCATCACCGATAAATTCACTCAAAGAAGCAGAGGTTTTGGTTTCGTTGAAATGAAAGATGACAGTGCCGCTAAGCAAGCGATTGCCGAGCTAAACGGAAAAGACTTTATGGGTAAGAATCTTGTGGTCAACGAAGCGCGCCCTCGCGAAGATCGCGGTGGTAGCAGAGGCGGATACAACAGGAGAGACTAATACATTAACACGCTTTAATTAAAAGCCCCGCGATGCGGGGCTTTTTTGTTTCAAGTTACTCGCTTCGTAAGGACTGAACTGGATTTTTTACTGCAGCCTTTATCGATTGGAAACTCACAGTCAGCCAGGCTATCACAAA
>DAORAG010000068.1:9071-10595 GCA_035344095.1 Cyclobacteriaceae bacterium
TTTTTACTGCAGCCTTTATCGATTGGAAACTCACAGTCAGCCAGGCTATCACAAAGGCAGCGAGGCCAGCGATCGCAAAAGTGCCGATTCCTATTTGAATGCGGTAGGCAAAACTCTGCAGCCACCAACTCTCCATCACATACCAGGCTACGGGGATTGCCAATGCAAAAGAGATGAGAACCATTTTGGAGAAGTCCTGAGAGAGCAGGAACAAAATCTTTGTTACACTCGCTCCTAAAACTTTTCGGATTCCAATTTCCTTTGTCCTCAGGCTCGCAGTATATGCTGACAGTGCAAACAATCCAATGCAAGCTACGAAAATGGCCAGGCCCGAAAATACAGCGAAGAGCTGTCCTGTGCGCTGCTCTTCTGCATACTTTGCATTTATATCCTCGTCAAGGAATGTAAACTTGAAGGGTTGCTCCGGAGCAAGCTTCTGCCAGGTGCTACGCGCTGACTCAATTGCTTGTTGCATTTGCCCTCCCTTCACCTTAGCTAACGCATAAGCCATGTTGCGACCATAAGCCTCGTTGCTTTGAATCACCAGGGGCGTAATCTGGTCACGGAGGGATTGGAAGTTAAAGTCCCGGACAATACCTGTGATGGTGAAGGTGATGGAAATATTCCCTTGAGGCGTTTGTTGTAAATTATTCAACTTCCTTCCTATTGGATTGTCCAGACCCATTACTTTCACAGCGGCTTCATTGAGAATGAGTGAGGTCGAATCGTTGGTTTCTTCGGAAAACCATCTGCCTTCGATCAGCTCAAGGCCGAGAAGCGCAGTAGCCTCATCATCAACCACCATTGATTTGGTAGTGAGAATTTCAGAAGACCCCTCGGGTTGAAATTGAATGCCAAAGAAATCAATTTCTCTCCCGGGTACGGCAAAAGATCCTGCAGCATCAAGGAATGGTTCTCCACGTTTTAGTTCATCAACATATGTTTTGGCTGTTTGTGGGCCAATGTTAAAAAGCCGCTCCACCACCAACACCTGATCCTTATCAAAGCCAAGAGACTTGTCTCTCATAAATTTCATTTGCTGCTGAATAACCATCGTGCCAATCATCAGCACAATGGAAATCCAAAATTGAAATACTACCAATCCACTGCGTATCCACTTGCCTTCACCCCTACCGGTGAAGTTTCCTTTCATCACTACTACCGGGTTGAAAGAAGATAATACAAAGGATGGATAAACGCCTGCCAAAAATCCCACCACCACACTAATGCCTAACAGCACCAGCACACTTATTGCGTCAAATTGAAATGCCAATGATTTACCAGTGAGGTTATTGAAGAATGGCAAACTGAATTGTAGTATCACCACCGCTAACACAACGCCTATCAAACTCAAAACAAACGACTCTGTCAAAAACTGAAATACGAGCTGTCGCTTGAATGATCCCATTGTTTTTCTCACTCCCACTTCCCTCGCACGTTCCGCGGATCGGGCAGTTGCAAGATTCATGAAGTTGATACACGCGATAAACAATATCAGAATAGCAACTGAGATCATTACATACA
>DAORAG010000069.1:0-10586 GCA_035344095.1 Cyclobacteriaceae bacterium
TGAATCAGTTTACCAGGGTACTGACGATCGCCATTACAGCAGCTCAGTCTTACGGATACCTGAGAACTACTATCAACGATGAGGCTATAGTTAATCCTGGCATGTTCTTCACGGTGTCATCAATCGTGATTCTGGTAGCTGGAACGATGTTCTGTATGTGGTTGGGAGAGAGAATTACAGACAAAGGAATTGGAAATGGTATCAGTATGCTGATCATGATTGGTATCGTGTCTCGCTTCCCTGCAGCGATTTATCAAGAGATGGATTCTAAAGGAATGAACGGTGCGTTGTTGTTTATCCTTGAATTGCTGGCATTGTTCTTCGTGGTGGTTGGAGTGATAGCTCTCACGCAAGCTACCCGCAGGATCCCGGTACAGTATGCTAAGCAGGTGGTGGGAAATAAATTATATGGCGGTAAACGTGACTTCATTCCTTTGAAGTTGAACTCTGCAGGTGTAATGCCAATCATCTTTGCTCAGGCGTTGATGTTCATACCTCCTTTGGTGGCTGGTATCTGGAGAGATAGCGACTTGGGAGCTTACGTGGGGTCAACTTTTGCTGACTTTACATCATGGCAATACAATCTGTTGTTTGGTATTTTGATTTTGTTGTTCACGTTCTTCTACACAGCGATTACAGTACCAAGCAATGACATTGCTGACAACTTGAAACGAAACGGTGGATTTGTTCCGGGCATCAAACCCGGCAAGCAAACAGCCGAGTTTATAGATAACATTTTATCAAAGATTACTTTACCGGGAGCCATCTTCCTTGCGATCGTAGCCATCCTTCCTGCATTTGCAGTAAGGGCAGGCGTGACGCAAAACTTTGCTCAATTCTATGGTGGAACTTCTCTTTTGATTTTGGTGGGTGTGGTTTTAGATACCCTCCAGCAAATAGAAAGTTACCTGTTGATGAGGCACTATGAAGGGATGATGAAGTCTGGTAGGGTTAAAGGACGTTCTCAGTTTGCTGCGGCTTGAGTTGGATGATCCACTACAAGACAGCAGATGATATTCAGAAGATAAAAGAGTCGGCCCAAATACTTGGGCGAGCTCACGGAGAAGTTGCCAAGCTGATAAGGCCTGGTGTAAAAACCGAGACACTGGATAAAGTCGCTGACGAGTACATAAGGGATCATGGAGGCTCGCCATCATTTAAAAACTACAACGGCTTTCCGGCCGCGTTGTGCATTTCAGTGAATGAAACTGTGGTGCATGGCTTTCCCGGTAAGTACGAGTTGAAAGAGACCGATATAATCTCGGTTGATTGTGGCGTGTTCTATCAGGGATTTCACAGTGATTCGGCCTACACCTATCCATTGGAAGGCGTAAGTCAGGATGTGCTCGATCTCTTGGAAAGAACGTATCACTCACTCGACCTGGGTATTGAGCAGGCCAAGGCGGGGAACAGAGTAGGCGATATCAGTTTTGCGATACAACAATATGTAGAGCAATTCGGGTATGGGGTAGTTCGAGAGTTGGTTGGACATGGTGTTGGAATGAATCTTCATGAAGATCCCGAGATACCGAACTATGGTAAGAGGGGAAAAGGAGTGAAGCTGGCACCGGGAATGGTTTTCGCGATCGAACCGATGATCAACATGGGAACGAAGAATGTGGTGCAGGAGCGTGATGGTTGGACTATTCGAACAGCCGACAGAAAGCCATCGGCTCATTTTGAGCACACGGTGGCAGTTTTAGAGGAAAAAACAGAGGTCTTAACGACTCATAAGTATATAGAGGAAAACTATAGTTATAAGTGGCGAAACAAAAGTCGATAGAGCAGGACGGTACAATTCTGGAAGCATTATCCAATGCCATGTTTAGGGTGCAGTTGGAAAATGGCCATGAGGTGCTGGCTCATATCTCCGGAAAAATGAGGATGCACTACATCCGGATTCTTCCTGGCGATAAAGTGAAACTGGAGATGTCACCTTATGATTTGACTAAAGGTAGAATAACATTTAGGTATAAATAGTAACTGAAGTGCCCGAGAGGGGACGGTGACTAAACAGGTAGAGATATGAAAGTTAGAGCATCCATAAAGAAACGCAGCGCTGATTGCAAGATCATCAGGCGCAAGGGCAAATTGTATGTGATTAACAAGAAGAATCCGAGATATAAACAAAGACAAGGATAATTATGGCACGTATCGCTGGTGTTGATATTCCCGACAACAAAAGAGGTGAAATCAGTTTGACTTACATCTATGGTATTGGCCGTAGATCAGCTCAAAAGATTTTGGATCAGGCTAATGTGGGTTGGGACAAAAAAGTAAAGGACTGGAACGATGATGAGTCGAACGCGATTCGTGCGATCATTGCCGAGCAGTTTAAGATAGAAGGTGTGTTGAAATCTGAGGTGCAATTGAGCATCAAGCGCTTGATGGATATCGGATGCTACAGAGGTCTAAGACACCGCAAAGGTCTCCCCGTTCGTGGGCAGGGCACAAAAAACAACGCCCGTACACGTAAAGGAAAGCGTAAGACCGTAGCGAACAAGAAGAAAGCAGTTAAAGGTTAATCAATAGAAAAAGACTTTTCAGATGGCGCAAGCAGAAAAGAAAAAAGATAAGAGCAAGAAACGTGTCGTGACCGTTGAGCCAACTGGTCAGGTACACATTCAAGCCACGTTCAACAACATCATCATCTCCATGACCAACCTGTCGGGCCAGGTTATTTCCTGGGCTTCAGCCGGAAAGATGGGCTTCAAAGGGTCAAAGAAGAATACGCCTTATGCTGCTCAAACCGCAGCTCAGGAGTGTGCGACAAAGGCCTATGAGCTTGGTCTCAGAAAAGTGGAGGTTTTTGTGAAAGGACCAGGGTCTGGCCGCGAGTCGGCTATCCGTACAATCCAATCAGTGGGTATAGAGATCACAACCATCAGGGATGTGACACCTCTTCCTCACAACGGATGCCGCCCTCCAAAGAAAAGAAGAGTATAACAATCAAGAGATTTTAGTAAACCATGGCAAGATATACAGGTCCAAAAACGAAGATATCCAGAAGGTTTGGTGAGCCAATCTTAGGCGACAGCAAAGCCCTTCAAAAGAAGAACTACGCTCCCGGTCAGCATGGCCGTGGCAAGAAGCGCAAGCAGTCTGAATATGCCGTTCAGCTGGCTGAGAAGCAAAAAGCGAAGTACATCTACGGAATTCTAGAGAGGCAATTCGAGAACATTTTCGATAAGGCTTCAAGAAAGAAGGGTGTTACAGGTGAAGTTTTGCTGCAGATGCTTGAGGCAAGGTTGGACAACACCGTGTACCGCTTAGGTATTGCGCCTACACGCAGGGCAGCGCGCCAGCTCGTGGTTCACAAGCATATTCTGGTGAATGGCGATGTGGTGAATGTGCCTTCATATACGCTGCGTCCTGGTGATGCGGTGGAGGTAAGGGAGAAGTCAAAGTCTCTGGAGGCCATCACCGATAGTCTTGCCATGCAAGCAAGCAAGAGATACAACTGGTTAGAATGGGATCCATCAGAGTTGATCGGAAAATTGATCAACCTGCCTCCACGCGAGGATATCCCTGAAAACATCAATGAGCAGTTGATTGTCGAGTTGTACTCCAAGTAATTCATAAATTAAACAAAGTAGCTATGTCAATATTAGCATTTCAAATGCCGGAGAAAGTGGTAATGGAGAAGTCTGATGACTTCCGTGGATTATTCACTTTTAAACCGCTAGAAAAAGGATACGGAGTTACCATTGGTAATGCACTGAGAAGGATCCTGCTTTCTTCATTGGAAGGCTATGCCATTACAGGCATCAAGATCCCTGGTGTATTGCACGAGTTTTCTACTATAGAAGGAGTGGTGGAGGATGTGGCTGAGATCATTTTGAATCTTAAGCAAGTAAGACTGAAGAAGAATTCAGACAACTTTGAAAGCAAGGTTACGGTTAACATCAAGAAGCAAAAGCAGTTCACTGCAGGTGATATTGCAAAGTTTACTTCAGGATTCGATGTTCTGAATCCTAATCACGTGATCTGCAACCTAGATGAGTCAGCTCAATTTGAAATAGAGCTTACCATCGAGAAGGGGCGCGGCTATTTGCCTGCAGAAGAGAATAAACCTACTGAGCAGGTGTTTGGCTTCATTCCGATCGATGCCATTTTCACGCCTGTGAAGAATGTAAAATACAGCGTTGAGAACACACGTGTGGAGCAAAAGACTGACTATGAGAAGTTGGTTATTGATATCGAAACGGATGGCTCAATCCACCCAGAGAAAGCTTTGGAAGGTGCAGCCTATATTTTGATTCAACACTTCCGCTTGTTCTCTGACAAGTCTATCGAACTGGAGACTGGTAAGGACAGCGAGATCGAGCAAGTGGATGAGGAGATGCTGCACATGAGAAAACTGTTGAAGACTCCATTGCATGATCTTGATCTTTCAGTACGTGCTTACAACTGCCTCAAAGCGGCTGATGTGAAGTCATTGGGAGACCTGGTAAGACTGGAGATTTCAGACATGATGAAGTTTAGAAATTTTGGAAAGAAGTCACTGGCTGAACTTGAACAGCTGGTAGCTGAAAAGAACCTGACCTTCGGGATGGATCTTTCGAAATATAAATTAGAAGAGGACTAATGAGACACGGTAAGAAAGTTAATCACCTTGGGCGCAAGTCTGCACATCGTCAGGCGTTGCTTTCCAACATGGCTTCGTCACTGATCCTGAACAAGAGGATTACTACAACAGTGGCCAAGGCCAAGGCTTTGAGAAAGTATGTTGAGCCCTTGATCACAAAATCGAAGAATGACACCACACACTCGCGCAGGGTGGTGTTCTCATATCTTCAAAACAAGGACAGCGTGAGCACCTTATTTGGTGAGGTAGCGTCCAGAATTGCCGATCGTCCGGGTGGATATACACGTATCATCAAGCTTGGTGATGCCAGACTAGGTGATAGTGCTGAAATGTGCCTCATGGAACTGGTAGATTTTAATGACATCTACAAGAAAGATGGTGCTGAGAAGAAAGCTAAAACCAGACGCGGACGTGCCAAGTCGAAGAAGACGGGTGACGAAGCAGAAGTGGTAGAGGCTGCAGCGACCGAGGAGAAAGAAGAAAAGAAGGCGCCAGCAAAGAAGGCAGCCAAAAAAACGACTAAGAAAAAGGACAAATAATAGTGTTCATTTTCAACAAGATAGGGGACCAGGAATCAATTCTGGTCCCTTTTTTTATGCGCACTCGATTGCGGCCGATATTTTTGAATTATATCCCGTGATCGAATTCCAAACGTCTTATTTTTGTCAAACCAAAACGCAAAATGAGTTCTAAACCCAAGGCATACCTACTCTTAGAAGACGGACTCTTAGTTGAAGGGATAGCGATTGGCAAGAAGGGCACGACCGGAGGAGAAATTTGCTTCAACACGGGCATGACAGGCTACCAGGAAATCTACACAGATCCGTCCTATTATGGCCAGATCGTGGTTAATACTACCGCTCACATCGGTAACTACGGTGCGCTCGATATTGAGCAGGAATCCGATGGGCCTAAGATCAAGGGCATCGTGGTCAACGAGTTCTCCGAGGACTTTAGCCGCAAAACAGCTTCTTCAAGTCTCCAGGAGTATCTTGAAAACAATGGCGTTGTAGGGATAGCAGACGTGGACACCCGGATGTTGGTGCGCCATATCAGAAGCAAAGGTGCTATGAACGCCATCATTTCTTCCGAGCTAAGCCCGGACGAACTGAAGAAAGAATTGAAAAAGGTGCCATCAATGGACGGTCTTGAACTGGCGTCAGTAGTCAGCACCAAGAAGCCCTACTTTGTGGGCGAAGAAGATGCGCCATACAGGGTTGCGGTGCTTGATGTTGGTATTAAGAAAAGTATCCTTACTAATCTTGCTTCACGCGGTTGTTACTGCCAGGTGTTTCCGGCAAAGACCACATTCGCGGAAATGGAAAAGTGGGGACCGCATGGCTATTTCCTTTCGAATGGTCCCGGAGATCCAGCTCCAATGGACTACGCTATCAAAACAGTGAAAGAGATTCTGGCTGCAGATAAACCTGTTTTCGGAATTTGTCTCGGTCATCAGCTGCTGGCTCTTGCCAATGGAATTTCGACCTATAAAATGCATCACGGTCATAGGGGGTTGAATCACCCGGTAAAAAACCTGGTTACAGGACTCGGTGAAATGACCTCACAAAATCACGGCTTCGCAGTGAGCGAAAAAGACATTGAGGCAAATAAGGATGTAGAGGTGACACACGTCCATCTCAATGACAAGACAATCATGGGTCTGAAAGTGAAAAGTAAAAAAGCATTCTCGGTGCAGTACCATCCGGAAGCATCACCAGGGCCACATGATTCAAGATATCTGTTCGATGAGTTTGTAAAAATGATCAAGTCGAATCAGCTTGTTGAGTCGAGGTAAGATCAAGATCACAGAATTCAAAATCTAAAATAACCCCATGAGTTTAATTGAAAGTGTTCACGCCCGTCAAATCTTAGACAGCCGTGGTAATCCCACCATTGAAGTTGATGTATTTACTGAATCGGGTGCGTTTGGCCGGGCTGCGGTGCCTTCAGGTGCATCTACTGGAATGCATGAAGCTGTGGAGCTTCGCGATGGTGACAAGAAAAGATTTATGGGGAAAGGGGTGCTGAAGGCAGTTCAGAACGTAAATGGAAGAATCGCAGAAGAGATTGTAGGGTTTGATGTGTTTGATCAGAACCTTGTCGACAAGGTGATGATAGAATTAGACGGAACAAAGAACAAGGGCAAGCTTGGCGCTAACGCGATTTTGGGTACCTCTCTGGCTGTGGCCAAAGCTGCGGCAATGGAGTCTGGTCAGTCGCTGTATCGCTATATCGGTGGTGTAAATGCGAATACCTTGCCCGTTCCAATGATGAATATTCTTAATGGAGGAAGTCACGCTGATAACTCAATCGACTTTCAGGAATTCATGGTAATGCCGGTGAAGGCGGATACGTTTTCAGAAGCATTGAGGATGGGGACCGAAGTTTTTCACAACCTGAAGAAAGTGCTTCATGACAATGGTTTGTCAACGAACGTGGGTGATGAAGGGGGTTTCGCGCCAAATATCAAATCCAATGAAGAGGCTATAGAGGTAGTGCTCAAAGCGATAGAGAAAGCTGGTTATAAACCTGGTGTTGATATTTTCATTGCCATGGACGCAGCATCGTCTGAATTTTATGACGAAAAGACAAAGACCTATCATTTCAAAAAATCGTCTGGCAAGAAGTTGAAGTCCGCTGAGATGGTTGAGTATTGGGCTAAGTGGGCGAAGAAGTATCCAATTATCTCTATTGAGGATGGAATGGCAGAGAACGACTGGACAGGATGGAAGCAATTGACTGACAAAATTGGTGACAAGGTTCAATTGGTGGGAGACGATCTTTTTGTGACCAATGTAGAGTTTCTGCAAAAAGGAATAGATCAAGGTGTTGCCAATTCAATCCTTGTGAAGGTTAATCAAATAGGTTCTCTGACTGAGACCATTAATGCCGTAAACCTTGCTAAGCGCAATTCCTACAAGAGCGTAATGTCACACCGTTCCGGAGAAACTGAAGACAGCACCATAGCGGATCTTGCTGTGGCATTGAATACAGGTCAGATCAAAACCGGATCAGCTTCCAGATCAGACAGGATGGCTAAATACAATCAATTGATTCGTATAGAAGAAGAGTTGGGAGAGACTGCCTATTTCCCTGGCGTAAAATTCTAGCTAGCGATTGAGATAGCCATTTAGAATCTTCTTCCACTTGGCGGCATTTGTCGCTGAGGGTTGAAAGCCATTTTGCAAGTAGGCTTCAGCGATAGCAGAGGAGTCATTCTCAAGAGCCCATTCTACAATGGGCTTTAATTTTTCTTTCATTTCCGGATTTTGGTCGGCCCAGTCGTACAACACTTCTTTTACCCTTCCCTTGCTATCAAGCCAATAGGTGACCCTGGCACGGTATCCTTCCGGCATGCCTATTAGCTTATTGAAATCATTGGTTTCGGTAAAGTTGGCGGTGACTTTATGTTGCTGTGTATCTATGATTACTGAGTCCAATTCATAGCTCCCATTCCAGGCTTTATCCCATTGCTTCCAACCAGAGTTAGGATCAAAGACCGACAATTGACCATTTCCTATTTTTTTATTGTGCCATATGAGAATCGAATCATTAAGAAATGCTTTAAAGTCTTCATGTTCGAAATCTTGTCGATTCCAGGCCGCAAAATGCGCATGGATCCGATTTCGTATAGTTGGTTCTTCGCACCCAGATGAGACAAGCAATAAGAATAGAAAGATTGCCACCTTCATTTGGCAATAATAGGCTTTTGCCTTGTTGACTCTTGTTAACAGTTCTCAAACGAGTTGTTAAAAAATTGATAAGGGTTTGAGTCCGATTTTAAGTTCCATTTTGATACTTTCAAGGTGATCGATGAAAGTTACTTCTCAGCAGGTCAATGAACTTAATATGGTTCTGCAACAGTGTGGAGTCGATAAATCCAGATTGTCCTTGGTGAAACGCCACGGTAGAATCAATGTCTTTGTTGAGGGATTGGATTCCCGTTTTGAGTTTTTTAGACGGAAGTCTATATCGATCACGCCAGGCGATCATCAATGGGAAAAACTCGAGCATTACGAGCTGAATTTCGGAGGGAATAAAATAATTGTGGCCAGTTGGGACGAGGTAATACAGCAGTTCAGGCAGTGGATTCAATCCCACTTCCAATCTTAATGATGGGATTTGAATCCCAAAATGGGATTATTTCATTAACATCATAGACCCGCCATACGCGAAAATGTTCCTTTTTGAGTCGTAAATGGGGTTTTTTCCAGACTCATATTTTTAGAACACTTTTTGGGACTAGCCTGGCATAACCCGAAAAGTTATGTTCTGGATCATCGCAATTGGAATCATATCAGCTACAGTCCTGCTTTATTTAGGTGTGCCTTTCACCTCCAGCTACCTGGGTTGGCAGTTGTCTGGAGTTTGGTCGAATCAATCTGACACACTGCAGATCATGATGCATGAAGACAATGCAAATGTGCATGGACACGTGGTGTCTGCTCAGTTCAAAGCTGGCAACGACAAAATAGTGATCGGAAAGATGGTGGTGAATAGCGTGAAGTTGAGAGCGATTTGGTATTGGAGTACAGGGAAATACATTGACCCTTATACAATGGAGGAATTCGATTTAAGAGTAAAACTTAAGGATGCACGTACGTTGAAGGTGTGTTTTCTTGAGAAGGACAACATAGTGAAAAAAGAAGAGTGGAAACTGATTGACCCTTTATAGTCGATTCGAAAAAAGTAAAATATGGAAACCTATTATCCTTTGATGTACATGTTGGGTGCTTTTGTTGGAAGTGTGTTGTTGGTGATTGGATACTACCGGGTACACAACAATTTGAGTGATATGGAATCTCGCCTTACCGGTGTGTGGGTAAATGATTCACATACGATGCGAATTATCATCCACAATGTGGACTCTGTTTTTCAGGGAGAAATTGTTTGGGCGGATTCGCACCATCAGGGGAATCAATTGCTCGGTGCAACTTTGATTAAGGACCTGGTGATGCGAAAATTATTTCAAGGGAGCACTGGAATTTATTCGGATCCGTTCAAGGGCATAGAAATGCCATTTCAAATGTGGTGGAAGGGCAGAAAAAGTATCAAATTCTCTTTGATCGATAAAGTTAATGGTAGGAACCGAGTGATAGGAGAAGAAGTGTGGCATCAGATTTAAGGCCGATATTAGGACGATGGGAGGGGATTTTGCGCGATTTGGGTTAATTTCCCTATCTTCGTCAAACCATTTTTTAAACTATGTTTCGAAAAGTCCCGCCCTTATTTCGCAACTTTTATTTTTTAGCTACCGTATTCTTCTTGGTTTGGATGACGTTTATTGATTCAAACGATTTGATTACGCGTTTCAAAATGGGATCGAAACTTCGGTCGCTTGAAAGAGAAAAGGAATATTATCAGGAAAAGATTGTTGAAGTAGAAAAAGACCGGCAGGAATTGATGACCAACAAAGAGCTGCTGGAGAAGTTTGCACGCGAAAAATACCTGATGAAGAAGGAATCCGAAGACGTGTTCGTGATCGTTGAAAACTAAGTAAGAATGATTAGGGCAGTCACCATCTTCTGTTTATGCCTGTTGGGCAGCTTTTCCGTCTTTGCGCAAAGGAGCAATGGCTTTGGTGATCAAAGCATGAAGGGGGTAAGCTGGAAAGAGAGAATTTATACTGGTGGCGGAATGGGTCTCGGTTTTAATAATGCCCAGGACTTCATATCGGTGTCTCCGATCATAGGATATCGATTAACAACGCGCTTTACACCAGGTGTTGGCTTACTGTATCGCTACACCAATTACAAACTGGCAACACCCAATATTAAGTTGAATGATTACGGTGCCAGTGTGTTCGCCAGGTACTATCTGGTTCCCGAGTTGTTTCTTCACACTGAATATGAACACCTCAACTATGAATTTCCATCTGGTGTCACATCCACAAGAAGAATATCGTTCGATAGTTTTTTGGGAGGTGCAGGATACGTGGTTCCACTGGGACAGAGATCAAGTTTCTACGTAATTGGCCTATATAATTTTTCCTATCGTC
>DAORAG010000070.1:0-10414 GCA_035344095.1 Cyclobacteriaceae bacterium
CAACAGGCAAACGGACGATGGTTATATCGAAACGGTGGTCAAGTCGCTGAACGGAAAGAATGGAAATGAACTCATTCAACAGCTGGTACCCCTGACAGAAATTCATGGATTCAGAGAAAGGATTCCTTCCATGAACGATATATTTATTCAATTGGTAAATGGAACGAGCGATGAATAAGATCTGGTTGGTTGTTCAAAGAGAGTTTCTCAACCGCGTTCAGAAAAAATCCTTTCTAATCGCTACCATTCTCATCCCGCTTATTTTCCCAGCGATCATGGCTGTGCTTATTTATGTTGCTAAAGAGCAGCAGAGGAATGCTCGAGCGGAAGTAATTCACTTTGTAGATGAAAGTGGACTCATCAACGAGTCTGACTTCAAGAAATTTGAATTGAGAAAATTTGAAGGACCAATCGAAGATGCTAAACGAGCATTTAGCGAAAGTGGAGATTTCGGTTTGCTGTACATTCCCAACATCAAACTGTCAGACCCGGCTGGGATTTCACTTTACACAAAAGTAAATCCAAGTCCCAGCGATGTAGCTGACCTGGAATCAGCAATCGAATCGCGAATCCGCGAAGAAAAAATGTCGCGCTTCAATATTGATCAAAAAATTCTCGATAGCCTTAAAACAAGTATTTCGATACAGTCGATCAACCTGACAGCATCAGGGCAAGAAAAGTCAACAGACACCAAAGTGCTTTTCGGGATAGGAATGGCTGGTGGGATACTAATCTACATTTTCATTTTCGTGTATGGAGCGCAGATAATGCAAGGCGTGATTGAGGAAAAAACAAGTAAAGTGGTTGAGGTAATCATATCCTCAATTCGGCCATTTCAACTCATGTTAGGCAAAATACTTGGCCTTGCCTCGGTTGGACTGTTGCAGTTTCTGATTTGGATCATCTTGATTTCAACAGTGTCATCCCTGGTTATGGGATACTTTGGTCTAGACATGCCTCAAAAGGAAATGATGGATCAGGTAGCGAGTGCTAAGCAATACAATGGAAACTTCATCAACATCATGACCACGCTGAGTGAGCTTCCTGTGCTTTACATCGTGGCCAGTTTTCTATTTTATTTCCTGGGAGGGTACCTATTGTACGGTGCCTTGTTTGCAGCGGTTGGTTCAGCGGTGGACAGCCCGGCTGAAGCTCAGCAATTTATGTTCCCCATCACGATACCAATGCTAATCTCGTACTTCGCGTTGTTTACTTTTATTCTTGATGACCCGCACGGGTCGATCAGCGTATGGCTGTCAATCATACCATTCACCTCACCCATTGCCATGATGGGTAGGATCGGCTTTGGTGTGCCTACCTGGCAATTGATCGCCTCCATGGTCTCTCTTATCGGTGGATTTATGTTCACCACATGGATAGCATCCCGAATTTATCGCATCGGAATTTTGATGCATGGCACTAAGGTGAACTATAAGGTGCTGGCCAAATGGTTTGTGATGAAGGTCTGAATCACCTTCTTTACGTTAATTGATACGTAACTCCACCCTGCATTTTCTGTTTTCATTCTTGTACGACATCTTTTTACTAACTTCATAAGTTATGTCGCGCAAGAATACACTTCCCACCATGGAGTTCTACCAGGACAACACTCCGCTGAAGTGGATTATCCTTGCTGTTTCCGTGATTATCAGCATCAGTTCAATTTACTACACCAATGTTCTGGTCAAGCAATTGAAAGAGCGCGAGACGCGACAGGTGCGATTGTATGCCCGTGCGCTTGAATACACTTTGAACGACACGGAAAACAACATCCTGTTTATCACTGAAGAAATCATTTACAAAAACAATTCGATACCAACTATCCTCGTAAATGAGGAGGGCGAGTTTGTTTACTCTGGCAACCTTGACATCGATCCTTCATGGACGCCAATGAAGAAAAATGAAATGTTGCAGCGCGAGCTCGAAGAAATGAAGGCCACTTATCCGCCTATAGAGATCGTCTTAAAAGATCCAACCACAGGGGAAGTTTTCGGAAAGCAGTTTGTTTACTATAAGAACTCTTTTCTGTTGACGCAGTTGATCGCTTATCCGTACATACAACTTTCAGTTATCGCTATCTTCGGTTTCATTTCCTACCTCGCGTTCAACTACTCTAAAGCTGCTGAGCAAAACCGTGTGTGGGTCGGATTGGCTAAAGAAACGGCACACCAGCTGGGTACACCATTGTCATCTCTCATGGCATGGATTGAGGTGCTGCGCGATGATCCGGAGATCAAGAATAAAGGCATAGTCGATGAGCTGGATAAGGACATTCGGAAGTTGACTATGGTCACAGAGCGATTCTCAAGCATCGGCTCCACTCCCACCCTGAAGGACGAGAATATTTACAATCTTATTTCCAATGTAGTGAGTTACCTGGAGCCGAGGGTATCTTCCAAAATCAAAATCGAGCTTTATACCCTGTCAGAATCGATTATGGCGAAAGCGCACGCCCCTTTGCTGGAGTGGGTGATTGAAAATCTTTGCAAAAATGCTGTCGATGCCATTGGCACTTCAGGCACCATCGCTATCAAAATTCTTCGGGGCAGCGAAGGAAAAGTTTTCATTGACATTTCGGACACCGGTAAGGGCATTCCGAAAGCAAATATCGCCAACGTCTTTAAGCCGGGATTCACCACTAAAAAGCGAGGTTGGGGCCTGGGACTTGCCCTCGCCAAACGAATTGTGGAACTCTACCACCAGGGGAAAATTTTCGTGAAATCTTCAGACGAAAATCAGGGCACAACCTTCCGGATAGAACTGATGAGCGCCCAAGCCGAAAAAGGCTGATTTCAGCTGAAATGAGGCTATTTTTCAGCGCCCTATTTTTTTGCCGTTGAAGCCGAAACTACTACTTTTGCGGCTGCATTTAATACCCCTAATTAACAGATATCAATGGCAAATACCGGAAGAATTACTCAAGTAATCGGGCCCGTAGTAGACGTGGCTTTTGATGGCCAAGGCGCTAAACTCCCTAATATTCTTGACTCGCTGGAAGTAGTAAAATCAGATGGAACAAAAATCGTTCTGGAGGTGCAACAACACCTTGGCGAAGATAGGGTAAGAGCGGTAGCGATGGACGGAACTGAGGGCTTGGTGCGCGGATCAGAAGTGGTTGATACAGGATCACCAATCCAGATGCCAATCGGGGATGATATCAAAGGGCGTCTTTTCAACGTAATCGGTGAAACCATTGATGGTATTCCTCAGCCAAAAGGAGACAAATCACTTCCTATTCACCGTTCTGCACCGTTGTATGAAAATCTTTCAACCTCTTCTGAGGTTCTTTATACTGGAATTAAAGTAATCGACTTGATTGAGCCTTACGTAAAAGGAGGTAAAATCGGTCTTTTCGGTGGTGCCGGAGTGGGTAAAACGGTGTTGATTCAGGAATTGATCAACAACATTGCGAAGGCCTATTCTGGTCTTTCAGTATTTGCCGGTGTGGGTGAGCGTACGCGTGAGGGTAACGACCTTCTTCGCGAAATGATCGAGGCGGGTATTATTAACTACGGTGAAGAGTTTATAAAGTCTTTGCATGCCGGTGGTTGGGATCTTTCAAAAGTAGATGTAGAAAAATTGAAGGACTCAAAAGCGACATTTGTGTTCGGTCAGATGAACGAACCTCCTGGAGCCCGTGCTCGCGTGGCGTTGTCAGGACTGACTGTAGCTGAATATTTCCGTGATGGTGATGGTACTGGAAAAGGAAGAGATATTCTCTTCTTTATTGATAATATCTTCCGCTTTACCCAGGCAGGTTCTGAGGTATCCGCCCTCTTGGGTCGTATGCCATCAGCTGTGGGTTACCAGCCTACGCTTGCAACCGAAATGGGTGCGATGCAGGAGCGTATTACCTCTACCAAGAATGGATCAATCACATCAGTACAGGCGGTGTATGTGCCTGCTGACGACTTGACTGACCCTGCCCCTGCTACTACATTCTCTCACTTGGATGCTACTACGGTATTGTCTCGTAAAATCTCTGAGTTGGGTATCTACCCTGCTGTGGATCCATTGGATTCAACTTCCCGAATCTTGCGTGCGGATATTGTAGGTGACGATCACTACAATTGTGCGCAACGCGTAAAAGAAATTCTTCAGCGTTACAAAGAACTGCAGGATATCATCGCCATCCTTGGTATGGATGAATTATCTGATGATGACAAACTGGTGGTACACCGCGCCAGAAGGGTGCAGAGATTCTTGTCTCAGCCTTTCCACGTTGCAGAAGCCTTTACCGGTCTCAAAGGAGAATTGGTTGACATTAAAGATACCATCAAAGGATTCAACAGAATCATGGATGGAGAACTGGATCACTTGCCAGAGGCTGCCTTCAACCTCGTGGGTAGCATTGAACAAGCTATTGAGAAAGGTGAGCGTTTGATGGCAGAAGCTAAAGCATAAACGATGCATCTGGAGATAATTACACCCGAGAAGAAAGTATTTGAAGGCGAAGTGACTATTGCCACTTTCCCCGGTGCTGACGGATCATTTCAGGTAATGAATGATCACGCTCCGCTCGTAGGCTTATTGAAAGAAGGCATGGTTGTATATAAGTCTAAAGAAGCAACCAAGGAAGTAAAGATCACAGGAGGCGTGGTTGAGGTGCTCAAGAACAAAGTGATCCTTTTAGCTGACGGTATCGCCCAATAATTGTAAGATTTGATAAATGACAAAAAAGGCCCGAATCGGGCCTTTTTTGTTATCGTCCGCTTGCAATTACTCAATAAACCACCCTTTACCGACAAATATATCCTTAAGTACTCCCGAACGCTTCCCCTTGAAATAAACACCTTGCTGAACCGTGGAGTTTAACACCCAATTCTCATCATCCATGGCCCAGGCTTGAGCGGTAGCAAGTGGTCCCGCACCACTGATTTGAATTCGAAGAGTGGCATTGGCAGGCGGAACAAAATTATCATCAAACTCGCTAATTGTCTTAACCCTGATCTTGCTGAAGTATTGATTCACCTTCGTTTCAATAGCCGGTTCGCTACCAACATACCACAACGAATCTCTTTTTTCTAAAACAAAGCTTGAATCCGGATAATTGAACTCAATCTTTGTCACATCATCCCTATTGGTTTTCAAAAACATTTGATTTCTCCAATCATCAAAGGAACGGTTGAAGTGCGATGTAATAAATCCTTCGGAAGAGTAAACCTCGTCTTCATCCGTCAGCCGGAGGTAAGTATACGCGCTACCCTGACCCCCACCCTGACCTTGACTAAATCCAGTCTTACCAACTCTGAAGTCGGCTAATTTTTCTGAGCCGTTATACGCTGTAACCCTTGTGCTGCTCTCCCCCACTTGATAAGAATCCCACTTCTCCTTCTTTCGCGCCACCATGCGTTGCGCTTGCAGATCTTTCATTACGCCCAACATACTTTTCACAGCGCCCACACCTGCCTCAGCTTCCTTGTTATCTGTCGTTACCTTCCACGTGTTGCCATCTCTCTTCAGCCGCACTTCTCCTCCGCCATCCGCCTCACGATTGATTCTTACTTCCGTTACAGCAGCTGTATCTATCTTCACCAGCTCCTTTCTCAGGTTGCTTTCGAGTTTTGGAGATCGAAATATTCTGGACAGAGCAAAAATGGCTACCAGCGCAACCAGAACAATGATCAGAATCTTGTTGCTAAACTTCTTCATAGTTCTCACTCATTCTTTTCAGTCGTTTCATTCTATTTTGCTGCATGCGCACCAGACCATAAGCCATTACGAGGATCAATGGCAATAAAAAATTGGTATACTTTAAGATCGTTTTTGTTGAGTCCTCAAGTTCATCGATAGGTCTGGACGTCACACCTTTTGTTCTTAGCGCAATCAATCCCGTATCATCAGAAAGCCAATCAATGGTATTAGTCATTAAACTAATGTTGTCTGGTTGCTGATTACGTGGTCGCTGCTGAGGGCCAGTCACAGGAAAGTCTCCATCGCTTATCACTACCATCTTTGACTCCGCAGATCCGGATAGCTTGCCTTCAATGGCGGCACCCATAATCAAGTTGCGCAACGGAAAGTCAGCTTCAGTCCATTGTTTATTGATATCAAAATATTGTGGCGATGCCAATGAATTTGACTTGTCGGAGGTTAACGCAAGGGGAGTAAATCTCTTTGTAGAGTCACCGATGTAGCGCATTGAACTGGCAAATTCAAAAAGTACATTTTCCAGTCCTTTGGTTATTGGATGCTCTGCAAAATTGGACACGCGGGGTAAGAAAGGAAAAGACACATTTGTCTGCATGGTGAAAAATCCCTGCTGCTGTTGTACCGTAACAGCACCACAGCTCGCATCCACCACAAAATTCCCGTCAACTACCACTCCTTTCTGTTGAAGCCATGCCTCTAAGCCAGTATTAAGAGCTGATCCAAATGAATTTTGCAAGTCACCTGTTACTCTGTTCATTGCGATGGCCACATTGCCACCACGTGCCAGGAAATTATCAATACGGCTCAGAACTGTGTTGGGAATGCTATCCATTGGTCGGATAATTGCCAACGTCTTTACGAACTCAGGCACTTCGGCAGTGTCAAGTTGTATTTCGCTGGTATTATAAAGCACAGAAAGCTGGTTTTGCAACTGCATCAGCTCTGAAAGAGACGGCTCTCCATGGCCTGACAGAAATCCTATAGTTGGTTTGTCCTCGACCGAAATTCTTTTGATGGCAGTTGATAACTCGTATTCCATCGCAGTGCCAGGTTGAATGAAAGGAATCACATCCGACCTATCATCAATCGACACTGTAGCCCCCAAAAAAGCTTTCTGTTGTTTTACCTGATCCTTCTCACGCACGTTGATCAATACAGGTTGGATTCCATGACTTACAGCATCCTGCTCATTGGCTTCACTTTCGTTGGGATTTACAAACTCATACAGAAGCATTCCATCTGATAGACTTGCATACTCCACGAGCATCTCTTGAAAATCCTGACGAGCTTTAATTACATTGGGCGGCAGGTCCTCAGAAAAATAAGCCTTCACCGTAACGGGCTCCTCCAGATTATTTAAAATGTCCAGTGTAGCCTGACTTAGCGTGTATTGTTTCTCATCAGTAAAATCGAAACGCAGGTGAAATTCATTCGAAAGCAGGTTAACCACCAGCAAAATGGCGATAACCAATGTAGTTGTGATATAAAGCTTTTGCTTCATATTAGTCAGTATTCCTTTTGGTTAGCGACAATTCAGAAAGAAACAATCCAATGAAAATAAGCGACCCGAAGTAGATCAAATCTCTAGTGTCGACTACTCCGCGGGAAATACTTTCAAAGTGGTTGGAAAGGCTCAGTGTATTCAATACCTGCCCAATCACTCCAGAAAAATTGGCCGCCAAAACTTCAAAGATGATGTGGAAGAAAAGACCGATGAAAAGCGCCAGCAGAAAAGCAACAATTTGATTGCTCGTGATACTGCTTGCATACAACCCAATACTAATGTAGGATGCGCTCATCAAAATGAGGCCAAGGTATCCACACAACACCTGGCCCAGGTCCATGTTTCCAATATTATAAATTGTAACCACGTACGGCAGCGTAAACAATAAGGCGGTGCATACCAGCAGCAATGTCGAGAGAAACTTACCAATCACAACTTCCCGATCGGTCACCGCCTTGGTTAGGAGCAGTTCAATTGTCCCCGTCTTCTTCTCCTCAGCCAACAACCTCATCGTTAGCGCTGGAATAAAGAAAAATAAAGTCCAGAAGGAAACACCAAAGAAGGACTGAAGACTTGCCTGGCCCACCAGGAATATGTCCGATCCAAATAGCCATGTAAAGAATCCACTGAATCCCAAAAAGAGAATGAGTATGATATAGGCTATCAATGAATCAAAAAATGATTGCAACTCACGTTTCGTTATTACCCAAATCGCGTGCATCTCAATTCATGGTTAAGTTTCTGAAAATATCTTCGAGACGGGTTTCGATTGGGATAAGCTCACTCAAAACCCAACCTTTTTGAACGCAGAGGTTGAAAATTTCCCTTTTGGATGTTTTGCCGGTGGCGCTGTGAACTTCAAACCTGTTCAGGTTTTTATCCACCAACTCCACGCGATCAGTTGTATCCATTCTTCTTAGTTCGTTCAATATCTCATCAGCGGCACCGTCTTCTATTCTCACTTTTATGATCTCCTGCCCTGCAGCCTGGCTTCTTAATGTATCGGCCGTTCCGTTGGCTACGATCTTGCCACGATTGATAATCAATATGCGGTCACAAGTCGCTTCCACTTCCGGGAGAATATGTGTGCTCAGGATTACTGTCTTCTCTTTTCCGAGTTCTCTTATCAGCTTACGAATCTCTACGATCTGGTTAGGATCCAATCCTGTTGTTGGCTCATCCAAGATCAAAATCTCCGGATCATGAATCATCGACTGAGCAAGGCCTACGCGTTGGCGATATCCTTTTGACAATTCGCCAATTTTTTTGTGTTTCTCAGCATTTAGTCCACACACTTTCACCATTTTTTTTACGCGCTCACTAATCCTTTCTTTGGGCACGCCTTGTAGTGCTGCACAAAACTCCAGATAATCAATGATCGGCATATCCAGATAAAGTGGATTATTCTCCGGAAGGTACCCGATGTGTTTTTTGATCATGTCACCAAATTCAGAAAGTGACTTTTCACCAAACCGAACGTCACCCTCTCCGATGCCGAGGTACCCTGTCAGCATTTTCATGGTCGTGCTCTTCCCGGCTCCATTAGGGCCAAGAAAGCCAAGGATCTCTCCTGTCTTTACTTCAAAGGAGATGTTATCTACAGCCTTCTGAGGCCCGTAGTGTTTCGATAAGTTTTCTATTGTAATGTTCATTTGTTTAGTCGCTTAAAACCAGGGTTGCACTAAACTCCGAGCTGACACGCTCATTTTCTGGATGCAAAAATAATTTTTTCTAAAAAAAAGCAAAGGCCTCCGAAAAAAGAGGCCTTTAAAATTTTTGTTCTTACTCTAGGGCTATTGCCTTACCAGCCACTTCACAAAGAATACAACGCCAATTATTAGGGCTATCCCACCTATAATATAGAATACATCTCCACTAATGATGAGGGCAACAATTCCCACTGCACCGAAAATTGCGGCCAATTTCAAATCATTGTCCATGGCATTGGTCTTCTTCACCGCTTTGATGCTCTCCTTTTTCTCCTTTATAAAATTTTTAACATCTCTTCTGAATTCCTTCCTCTCTGCCTTATCCATCTGCAGATAGGTCTTGCGCACTTCTGCAACAGCTGTTTCTAATTCTTCTTTAGTCGGCTCGGCAACGGGCACAAAAGAGTCATCGTTGCTCGCCACAAGAAGCTCTGGCTGCGTTGCCGGTAGTGAGGTGTGTTCTGCTGTTACCACTTTAGCCTTTTTGCCTGATTGATAATTATAGTGGTCAAAGTTGTAGGCATATTTTGGCGATGAACAGGAAGCCACTAGGATTAAAGCACACAAGGAATACAAAATTGATTTCATGCTATGGATTGGTTTTTTGTTTTATAGGTATTCGTAGTCACTTTGAATTTGATTTTCTAAATATAGAGAATACTCTGTTAAAGAACCTCTTCTCAAATGCCCAAAAAAAGGAGAACTGTCCGAAAATCAACCCATAAAAAAGTAAAAAAACGTTATAGATCGGCAGAATTAAAATGTAGTAAACAACGGATGCCCACAGGGGCATCTCTTGTCCTTCAAAAAGAAACTCGAACAGGGGTCTTTTCAGATACAAGACAGTAAATCCTGTACAAGCGAAAACAACAAGAATAATTATAACCTGAAAAGCGCTACCCACTTTCCACCGTTCCCTAAGCCTATTTATCCAATTCACTTTCCTAAGAATCAACGTTGAGCCAAGATAGATAATGCTGTCAAAGAAAAATAACGCCAAAAGTACAGAGACTACCGAAACGGATTCCAATGCTGTTCATCCGGAAGCTCCGCTGTTATCAACATATTTTCCTTGGTGACCGGATGAGTAAATTCAAGTGACCTGGCGTGAAGGCAGATGCTTCCATCCTGGTTCGGTGTTGGATATCCGTACTTCAGATCCCCAACAATAGGGCAGCCCATGGAGGCAAGTTGTACGCGAATTTGATGTGGCCTGCCTGTGATGGGCTGGACCTCAAGAAGGGACTTACCAGCCTGACGCACCAATTTGTAGTCTAGCTCAGACCGCTTTCCCTCATCAGTATCCGTATCGTATGCAGCAGTCTTGTTCTTCTTTTCGTCTTTCACCAACCAGTGAATCAATTTCCCCTGCGCCTTAGGAGGCTTATTGTCAACAAGCGCCCAATAGGTTTTCTGAGTTTCCTTATCCCGAAATTGGGCATTCATGCGCGCCAACGCCTTGGATGTTCTTGCAAAAACTACCACACCACTGACCGGCCGGTCTAGTCTGTGCACTACCCCTAAAAACACAGCGCCTGGTTTTTCGTAT
>DAORAG010000071.1:0-10299 GCA_035344095.1 Cyclobacteriaceae bacterium
CGAGGAGTTGATGTGGGTGGTGACCGCCAGTGAACCATTTCAATTGAAGCCGAAGACTTGGCATTTTCCGATAGTAGGCACCGTGCCTTACAAAGGTTATTTTGACAAGGAAAAAGCTATCTCAGAGATGAAGCGATTGCAGCAGGATGGTTGGGATGTGGGTGTGCGAAATCCTGGCGGCTGGTCAACTTTGGGTTGGTTTACCGATCCAATACTCAGTGGTATGCTTGAGCGAAACGAAGGTGATCTGGCCAGTTTGATCATTCATGAAATGGCGCATGCCAGCATCTTTATCAAAGACAGTGTAGAGTTCAACGAGAACTTCGCCTCGTTCATCGCTGACTCTGCAGCTTATGATTTCCTTGCCTGGAAGTACGGAAGACAGTCGGAAGAATACGAGACTTACTTTTATGAAGTTATCGATCATCAACGATACAGCAGTCATGTGATGAGAGGAGCCAACATATTAGACTCCATGTATCAATCGTGGAATGATAAAATGGGAGTGGATGAGAAAAAATTATTAAAGGAATCGATGATCAGAAAGATCATTGAAACCATGGATACGATAACACTGCATAAGTATAAGATTCCTCATGAGCGATTTCGCGAGCGTCTTCCTAACAACGATTACTTTCTGGCCTACCGAAGGTACCAGTCAAAGCTATCAGTTTTGAAAGAAGAACTAGACCAGAAGTATGGTGGGAGTCTTCGTGCGATGATTGAGGCTTACGAGAACAGATATCCATTTCTTTGATTGTGATCCAGCGATTAAGGAATTGTTAAGATGGTAACATCAGCTTTTAATTAGCTTAATTTCATGCTACTTTTGACATGAAAAAAATCGAGCTTTCTATGGCTAATAAGCCATCGCACAAGGTGCTTGTCGTTGATGACGAAGAGCCTATTTTAGAGTTATTAAAATACAACCTCGAGAAGGGGGGATACGAAGTTCGCACCGCCAGCGATGGGCAATCAGGTGTTGACCTGGCCAAGCGTTTTTTGCCCGATTTGGTCCTCCTAGATATAATGATGCCTAAAATGGATGGCGTGGAAACCTGCAGGTTGCTACGCGCTATCCCCGAACTGCAGAATACTTACATCGTTTTCCTTACCGCCAGGTCCGAAGAATATTCAGAGGTGGCAGCATTTGATGTAGGAGCTGATGATTATATCACAAAGCCCATCAAGCCCCGGGCTTTGATGAGCCGTATAGCAGCTCTGTTCAGAAGGGAATCAAAAAAGAAAGGGTCGTCATCACAAATTAAAATGGGCGACCTGCTTATCGACAGAACCAGCTATACGATCAAAGTAAAGGACAAGGAAATTAGCCTTCCCAAAAAAGAATTTGAGCTGCTCTTCTTCCTTGCTCAAAATCCAAACAAAGTCTTCAGCCGGGACGACCTGTTGCAGAACATCTGGGGGACAGATGTGTATGTATTGGCGAGAACCGTTGACGTGCACATCAGAAAAGTGCGTGAAAAGATCGGAGATGACTATATTACCACCGTAAAAGGAGTGGGATATAAGTTTCATCTAAACTAACTGTCATCGTGTATAGCGCCAGAGTCTTGGCATTGCTCCTCGCGGCATCCATTTGCCTTGTTACTTCGCTTTTCCTTTCTCTTGTCAATGACGCCAGCACACAAGTCCTGGTCGTAGCCGGAATCATCAGTTTTTCTGTTTCCTACATCCTCGTTTTTGTAGTGTTGGAATACCTTGTCTTTCAGGAGATCAACCGGATATACAAAATGCTGGATAAGCTCCGAAAGTCTGAATTGGTAGGTCTGGAGAAAGGCAAAAGAAGCCAGCTGAATCCATTGAAGAAAATCAACGAAGAGATTTACTCCTTTGCAGCTCTCAAACAAAAAGAGATTGACGAACTAAAGAAACTGGAGACCTTTCGAAAAGAATTCGTTGCTGATGTTTCGCACGAATTAAAGACTCCGATTTTCGCAGCTCAGGGATTTGTGCATACCCTTTTAGACGGAGCGGTGAATGATAAAAACGTGCGGACCAAGTTTTTGCGCAAAGCAGCCAAAAGCCTGGACGGATTGGATGCCCTGGTTCAAGATCTGCTCACACTATCGCAAATTGAGACCGGGGATATCAAGATGAAATTTGAAAATATCGACCTCTATGAACTGTGTGTAGAGGTGATGGATCAGTTTGAACAACGCGGTAAGAACAAGGACGTGGAGGTGAAACTCGTGAAGCCGGACCAGATGATTATTGTATATGCCGATTGGCTCCGTATTTCACAGGTGATGACCAACCTTGTTTCGAACGCCATCAAATACAATCGGGAAAACGGCAGCGTGACCATCCATTTTGAAGTTGGAAAGAAATACGTGACTATCTATGTATCCGACACTGGAGAGGGGATTCCGGAAAGCCATTTGAATAGAATATTCGAGAGGTTTTATCGGGTCGAAAAAAGCCGTAGTCGTGAAAAAGGCGGAACAGGCCTTGGCCTGGCTATTGTGAAGCACATACTGGAGGGTCACGGCACTAAAGCCGAGGCGACCAGTCAGCTTGGCAAGGGGTCAACTTTTAGTTTCAAACTACCTCTGGTTAAGGCTACGCCTAAACAGACTATCGAAACAAAAGCTTAGCTAACTTTGGGGCTTGAAAACTCCAAAGTTTAACCTGGAAAAGGCTATCCTTTTCCAGAACGATGATTATTTGGTGGTTAACAAGCCGCCTTTTCTTTCCACGCTAGAGGATCGAAATGAACCAATAAACCTACTGCAAAGTGTGCGGGAGGTAGAGCCGGATGCTCAGGTTGGTCATCGCCTGGATAAGGAAACGTCAGGGGTGTTGGCTGTTGCACGTCACCCAGAAGCATACAGGTCCCTGAGTGTGCAGTTTGAGGAGCGCACGGTTGAAAAAATATATCATGCCGTGGTTGACGGAATCCACAAATTCGAAAACGAAATGGTTGACCTTCCCATACTTAAGCAACGGGACGGAACGGTGAAGATCGACCGACTCGGGAAGAAGGCTCAAACTTACTTCACCACACTGCAACCGTTCAAAAATCACACCTTGGTGGAGTGCAGGCCGATTACTGGCAGGATGCATCAGATAAGGTTGCATTTAGCAAGCCTGAAGGCACCTATTTGTGGCGACACGACTTATGGGGGTAAGGTGTTTTATTTGTCGTCAGTAAAACGGGGTTATAATTTGAAGAAAGACACCCAGGAGGAACCCTTTATTAAACGCTTTGCCCTACATGCGCGGAGGCTGTCGTTTTTGGGCCTTAGGGGCGAAAAAATTGAGGTTCTTGCGCCTTATCCCAAGGATTTGACAGCCCTTTTAAATCAATTGGAGGCCAATCTCAGGTAAAAAGAAATCGCAGCTTGGAAAATAGCTGTTTTGGGTCTACTTTTGTGTCCCTTTTTGGAGGGGTGTATAGTTAAAAATAGATTTTTTAAAGGGATCAAAAGTGGATCATAACAGTTATAAGACAACCAATACCAGCAAGTTAACAGCCGAGAAAGGCTGGGTATTGGTGGATGCAAAAAACCAGGTATTGGGCCGCGTAGCGAGCCAGGTGGCAAAAATCCTTAGAGGAAAGAACAAGCCAACATTCTCACCTAACGCAGATACAGGTGACCATGTCATCGTTATCAATGCAGAGAAGGTGAAGATGACAGGGAAGAAGTGGAACAATCGCATATTGCTTTCACATTCGGGTTACCCAGGAGGGCAAACAGAACGCACCCCTGCGATGATCCGCGCAAAACACCCAGAAAGACTGATCGAGCATGCAGTAAGGGGTATGCTTCCTAAAAATAGAATGGGCAGTGAGGTGTACAGGAGCCTACACGTTTACATAGGCGACCAGCATCCACATGAGGCACAACAACCAAAAGCAATAAAGTTCTGATAGATGGAAATCACCAATAAGACAGGCAGAAGAAAGACCGCGATAGCCAGGGTGTACGTACAACCCGGAAAAGGAACCATCACGGTGAACGAGAGAGAACTCACCGATTACTTTAAATCTGAAATCCACCAGACTACTGTTAAGCAAGCATTGGATCTGCTAAAAGTGGCCGATCAGTACGATGTTAGTGTAAACGTAGAAGGTGGTGGAATTAAAGGTCAGGCAGAAGCTATCAGACTGGGTATTACCCGTGCATTGGTTGACATCAATGCTGAAAATAAACCTGCATTGAAAAAAGAAGGGCTTACCACACGTGACTCACGTATGGTAGAAAGAAAGAAGTACGGAAAGAGAAAAGCAAGAAAGAGATTCCAATTCAGCAAACGCTAATAGTAGAATGGCTAATAAATTAACAACTCAAGAATTGATGGAGGCTGGCGTTCACTTCGGGCACCTTACCCGCAAGTGGAACCCAAAGATGGCTGAGTATATTTTCATGGAGAACAACGGTATTCACCTGATCGACTTGAACAAGACGATCAAGTGTCTGGATGAGGCTGTTTTCTCGCTAAAGAATATTGTTCGCTCCAGACGTAAAATCATGTTCGTAGCGACTAAAAAGCAAGCCAAGGATATCGTGAAGACACAAGCCGTAAGGTTGAATATGCCTTATGTGACTGAGCGCTGGCTTGGAGGAATGCTGACCAATTTCGCAACGATCAGAAAATCACTGAAGAAATTGGCGCAAATCGACAAGATGATGAAGGATGAGAACTTCGAGAGTATTGCGAAGCGTGAGCGCCTGATGATCGGTCGAGAGAAAGCAAAGCTTGAGAAGTTGCTTGGAGGTATAGCAGATTTGAATCGTTTACCGTCAGCTCTATTTGTAGTGGATGTGAAGCGTGAGCATATCGCGGTAGCGGAGGCTCAGAAGTTGAATATTCCGGTATTTGCGATGGTTGATACCAACTCAGATCCAACGGATATCGATTTCCCGATCCCTGCAAATGATGATGCATTCAAGTCTATTTCAATTATCGTAGATCATGTAGGCAAAGCTATCGAGGAAGGGTTGATGGAGCGCAAGAAAGATAAGGACGATGCTGCGATGAAGAAGGAAGAGGAAGAGAAGAAAAAAGTAGACGAGGCCGTAGAAGAGACGAAGTAATTCAAGGTTTCCGGGAATCCGGGCCGCATAATTCAAACGCTAAACATCGGCCCCAAGCCGGTGTTTAGTTTTTTAAGACCAATTCAATTTAGAAAAGTAAACTAATAAATAACACATACAATGGCAATTACAGCTCAAGACGTTAACAAGCTGCGCACCATGACAGGTGCAGGAATGATGGATTGTAAAAAAGCACTTACCGAAGCCAACGGTGACTTCGAAAAGGCGATTGAGATATTAAGAAAGAAAGGACAGAAGGTATCTGCCTCTCGTTCAGACAAGGAGGCGAAGGAGGGATCAGTATTTGTAAAAACTGCTGACAACAATAAAGAAGCTGCTTTGATTGCGCTGAATTGTGAAACTGACTTTGTGGCTAAAAATGACGAGTTTCAGGGCCTGGGTGAAGCTATTGTCAATGTAGCATTCACAAAGAAGCCAGCCACCACAGAGGCTTTGCTTGCTGAGAAGTTGGGTGATCTGACCGTTCAGGAGAAAATCACAGAACTGGTGGGTAAGATTGGCGAGAAAATTGAGATCAGTGAGTATGTACAAATGACTGGTGAGGCTGTTGTTCCTTACATCCATGCCGGAAGCAAGCTGGGCGTTCTGGTTTCCCTTAAAGGCGTTAATGGCAAAGATGTGACCGAAGCAGGCAAGGATGTGGGTATGCAGATTGCAGCAATGAACCCTGTGGCTGTGGATGAAACATCAGTTGACAAGAACGTGATCGAGAAAGAATTGGAGATTGCCAAGGCGCAGATCATTGCCGAAGGTAAGCCAGAAAACATGGTAGAAAAGATTGCGGAGGGCAAGCTGAAAAAATTCTACAAAGAGAATACGCTGGTACACCAACCGTTTGTGAAGGATAACAGCAAAACTGTGGCTCAGTACCTTGACGGATACAGCAAGGGATTGGCAGTTGCTGATTTCAGAAGAGTTGCTATCGGCTAAACGAAGTAAAGTGAATTTTTTAAAAGGAGCCTTTGGGCTCCTTTTTTGTTTTAGAGGAAAATGCTTACTTTTAGGAAACCCCTATTGATTTATGATGAATCGCAAAATAAACGTGTTTGTTGTGATATGTTGTGTGCTATTAATTTCATGTGGAGATGACGAGGGAGATACGACAGTCCCTCTTGAGGTAATTGCGATTAATCCAACCTCCGGGGGATTTGATTCCAATGTACAAATTGCTGGTCGAGGATTTGAAGGGTCTGATTTAAAGGTGACAATTAATGGAAAAGATGCCCCAATCTCTTCAGCTTTACCTACACTATTAATCGTTACAGTTCCAAAGGGCGCTGGCAGTGGCAAGTTCGTTGTGTCCAATTCAACCGGCAGCATCGAATCTCAAGAATTCACCTATGTACTTTCGCCTTTCGTTTCGACTTTCGCAGGGCAGACACAAGGAGGATTTGCTGATGGAAAAGCCAACGAGGCCAGATTCAATAGCCCACAGGGTATTGCAGTCGATGCCTCAAACAATCTCTTCGTTATGGATTTGGGTAATAACCGAATTCGGAAAATTGACGTTGATGGAAATGTGTCCACTTTTGTTGGCAATGGCAATGCCTCCTCTAATGATGGATCGATTACTTCAGCCACCATTAATCGACCTTATGGATGCGCTCTCAGTTCAGACGGAACGCTCTTTGTCACGGAAACAGAAACCCACAGAATTAGATCCATCTCCCCTTCGGGCCAAGTCTCTACGCTTGGCCAAGGGTCGTCTGGGTACGTGAATGGTAATGAAAATTCAGCCAAGTTCTCTTCACCCTATGGGCTTGTAGCAATCGAACAAGACATATACATAGCTGATCGGGGTAACAATGTGATTCGAAAGATTAGCATACCGCTGGCGGACGTGTCCACACTATCAGGGAATACACTTCAGTTAAATGCTGATGGAACAGGCAACGATGCCTCTTTTGCATTTCCCGGGGGACTTGCGTTTGACGGTTCGGGACTGATTGTACTTTGTACCGGTGCAATCAGAAAAGTTTCTCTTGCGGGGACGGCCTCTACGCTTTCCTATTCCGGTGGTTTTATTGATGCTCCAGGCCCAAACACATTTCCCGCGGTTTCTAGTGAAGGAGATTTGATATTTATTGCATCAAATCGAATAGAAAGAATAACCAAAGACGGAAAACGCTCGGTGATAGCAGGTGCGGAGGCCGGTTATGCCGATGGCAAGGGAACTGAAGCCAGGTTTAATAACCCTGCAGGCATAGCGATAAGCAAATCTGGGGATATATTTCTAACTGATGGCACTAATAATCTGATTAGGAGAATCACTTTCGAGTAGCGTACGTTCAGGAGCGCAACACTTCCCGGTTAACTAAATTTAGGTTGCCTGCATTGCTACTTTGCCTTATTATTGACATTGGGCAAAATGTATTCATTTCAAAAATGTCAAAATTTGATTCTTTGTTGAAGGTTTATGAGGCGCATCGTTCATACCTGGGAAAGAAATCGTTGCCTCCGCAGAAAAGAGATTTCGATAGTTTTGCTGCTACATTTTTCTGTCCTGGCCCATTTTATTACTATGTGATTGACTCGCCAACGCTCACGCTTGACTATGTGAGCCCCTCGGTGGAGGAATTATTTGGGATTAAGCCAGACGAGTTCACATTCCAGAAGTTTATGGATTTGGTTCACCCCGATGAACTTGATTTCTTTTTAAAATGTGAAGACCGTGTAGCCGATTTTCTAATGAATAGGATAGAGCCACAACATGTCGTAAACTATAAGATTACTTACTGCCTTAGACAAAAAACGCTTGATAAGGGTTACCGGTTATTTTTGTTGCAAACTGTAACGTTGCAAACAACCCCAGAGGGTTCTTTACTCAAGGTGTTCGGCTTGCAAACGGATATTACCCACATCACCAAGTATAACAGCAAACGACTCTCATTCGTAGGTCTTCAAGGGCAGCCCAGTCACCTCGAGATTGATGTCTATTCAGATGGCGAAACTGCTAATGAGCAACCAGAGTTTAAATTTACCAAACGTGAGCTCGAGGTTATTCGATTGCTGGGAGAGGGGTTAACTACAAGTGAGATTGCCGCCCGACTTTTTGTGTCCGATGAAACGATTATCTCACATCGTAAGAATACATTGTCGAAAACGGGATTCAAGAACACTTCGCAGGTCCTTGCTTATTGTATTCGTAAAGGCCTCGTGTAAAAATCCCCATCAATGGGGATTTACTTTTTTGGCTTCATGGGTGATGTTTGAATTTGATTTTAAACCCATTGTGCCATGAATTCCATTTTCCCTCAAGCTTTCATCAACGGCAATTTACGCTTGGTTTCAGTCATGGCGGTAGTTGCCCTGTCACTACTAAATTTTGCGTGCGAAGAAGAAGGTTCATGTGAGATCAGAATAGATATCAACGGCAATTCTTACATCTATAGCTGCCGGGAGGGGAGTACAGAGGACTCCTGTGAGTCATCTGAAGGTGTAGATCGTGTTTTTCATGAGGGTCAATCTTGCGCTAATCTTGGCTATCCTTACAAGAATGATACTGGCGCTTTCACGGCAGAGCCAGATGACTTCAATTCGCCTGGTGACAACGGCTATTTTGCCAACCTGCCTTCAAGTCCCGTAGGCGGGTGTTCAGGCCCATACAATGGCCCTACTTTCGATATCCAGATTGACAGTCAATGTCAGACCGCATATGCGTATAGTTGTTCCGGGTTTCAGAAAGGAGTTGATGCAGCCTGTGCTATTTACAAGACCTACCAGAAAGACAATCCCAAAATTCCTGATTGCCCGTACTGCAAATAAGCTCAATCTAATATGTTAAGCCTGTGTTAAGGTAAGCTGTATTGTTTGCTTGGCATACATTGCTCTTTTTTTGATCCACCAAGGAATTTTGTGTGTCCCAAATTCGGTCATTTCAACATGTGGATGTAATATTTTTCAGTTGGTATTCATAAATCCCCTTAGAATGCAATTATTTTTTTTGATCTGATGTAAGTAAAAGTGCAAATCTGCGACATCCTCACTTGGGTCATTAACTATCTTTCGATTAGAAAAAACCTATTAGCTGGCCTCAGAAGGGCTTTTATTTCATCCCCCGATATGGGGTATTGAGTCGCCAGCTGATAACGATTTGATAACTTCCGTCATTTCGCCTGGCCTGTTGGCAGCGTGATGCGAGCGGCTTTGATTTTGGCTCAAAAAAAATCGTACCGCTGTTTGGTTCCTTTTTACGGTTGAGGAACCAACGTGCTGAAACTGCTTCCAGGCGGGCAATGGCGAAGTTGTTATTGCCCAAGAAGCCTGTAAATCAAGTAGCCCATACCTGAGAAGAGGGTTCCGAGGAATCCAAGAATCAAAACCAACAACCAGCGCTCCCAGAAATCATTTACAAGTATAGAGCTTGGATCATCGGGATCGACAAGAATCTCTACATGATCGCCAATCTGATAATCTTGCGAAGAGCTACTGGTACTACTCTTGTACTGGTATTCACGCCCATTGAAGGAATAAGCGAAGGTCGGTGTGAACATGGTGGTGGTACCGCCATCGTCATTGGTGCTTTCATAACTTTCATAATTTGCTATCATTCCCATCACGGGAATAGCACGTTTAACAAATTGATTATTTGAATAGGTGATATATAACGCAATGGCTAACATGAATGCACCTAGTGTCATAAACAACCCGCCAATGAGACGAGGTATCTTTGTGTCTTTGGAAGATGTTGACCGAAGCGAATGGAGTTCGTTATCAAGCTCATCATTGATTTCTTGCTCCAGCTTCTCGGCAAGTCCAAGCGCCTGGTCAGCTTCGATATTGAGTTGGGTCTGGAGATACCGCACAGCCTCAAGTTTATGGCCAGCGTGTATGAGGTTAATCGCGTGTTTTCTTTGAGCAGCGGAAAGCATAAATATAACGAAGCATTAATTTACACAGTTTGCGTGGTTACCCTCTAAGCAACTTCTTTAGTTCAGGATGATATTGCGAGGTAAGGAACTCGGTTATTGTAAACTCAGCCAGTTTGTGCGAGTAAAAGGGGTCTTCTTTGATAATATTTTCAATTTCATCTCTGGAGCTAGCCAATGCCAAAATAACACCTCCTGTTCGTGGCACTTTCCTGCCGGAGGCTACAAACGTGTTAAGTTTGTAGTATTTTCTAAGAAACTTGACGTGATCAGCCATATGAGAGTCAAGTTGCTCGAGCGGCACTATATATTTTAGATCTATTATAAACATTGGGCTTAGGTTTTTTTTT
>DAORAG010000072.1:0-10123 GCA_035344095.1 Cyclobacteriaceae bacterium
ATATTACCAATGTCAATCTTCCCGGAATTGGAACCGGTAACTATTATGTCCGCGCTATACGAAGGGCCAATACCAACCCCGGCTCCGGATGCTCATCTGCTCCACTGCTGATTACGATAGAAGATGAGAGGGTTCTTCCTGTGGCATCACTTACACCTTTTAGCAACACATCCTGCGACCCTGCCTTCTTTGAAGGTGAAATAAATGTTCAGGTAGTTGATAATTCAACCGCACCGGGGCCTTTTGACTTTGACTATGCATGGACTGCCCTTACTGCAGGTCGTGCCATACCTGCTGTACCTCCAAACCCTGCACCTCCTTACACTGGTGCGGGTGATTTGTTCACTGGCGTAGAGGACGGAGTGTATCAGTTGACAGCGACTAACAATCAGACGCAGTGCGTGTCGCTGCCAGCGCAAACCACCGTAGCAAAAAATACCACACCTGTTTTTGTGCAGAATGTGTTTTCAGTTCCGCAATATTACTGTTTAGAGAGCGGACGATTGGAGGTGCAAAGTGTAAGCTTCAACGACCGTAATGGTGTGCCGCAAGCAGGTCCTCTGGGTGACTTCACCTACACATGGTCTCAAAATACAATAGGCAACGTAGTTGCAAGCACCATCGGGTCTAATCCGAGAGGCACAATTCTGGATTCCCTGATCTTTGCTACGGGAGCTGCAGATTATTACGTAGTTGCTACACGTACCAATGGCTCACCCGGAAGTGGCTGCTCATCAGCTCCGTTTAAGGCCACCATTACTGACAAGCGCGAAACACCTGCTGTCAATTTCTCAATTGTTGCCAACACGGCATGCGATGGAAACTTTGATGGTCAGATTACCTTGACTGCATCCAATGCCATCGCCCCGGGCGCGGGTGAGAATTATGACTTTGAATGGACGATGATACCAGCTGGCAATACGCTGACAGATGCATTAAATGTGCCATCACCTTACACGACCTTACCGGGAGATGTAGTAGGAGGGCCGGGAACATTTGGTTTCCGTGTGACCAACTTCGAGACGAAATGCTTCGTTGATCGAACACTCACCATGGTGAATAATCCGCAGCCACTTTCAATTACCACTGTGGCAAAGCAGGATCAAATGATATGCTTTTCAGATGGTAGAATGGAAGTGACCACACTGACCAATGGAGTAGTGGCCAACTATACCTACAATTGGTTCCAGGGTGATCCTAATGGGGTGCCACTTTCCAATGGGCTAGGCACCATCACCACACCGATCATTACAGCAGACGGCACACAGCCTCCTGCTCAGGTGTTCCCATTAACAGCGGGTGACTACTATGTGGTCGCGCAAAAGCTTCCGGGCGCAGCGCCAGGATCAGGCTGTTCAACGCCTCCACTGAGGGTTGATATTCTTGACAAGCACATTGATCCAAGACTTCAGTTTGTCTCAACTTCGAACTCCAGCTGTAATGTCCTTGATCCAAATGGTAGTGTTCAGGCGTTGGTTGTTGCCAATGGCAATAACAACCTTGGCGATACCTACTCCTTTGTATGGTCTTACAATGGGGGAGCACTTCCACCTGTTACGGCAGGTACGCGTGTTGACAACACGAATAACAGTTTACTGCCTGATGCATTTGAAGGCAATTATGAGGTGATGATTACCAACACATCCAACACAGGATGTTCGTTTACAGCTGCTTTAGATCTCAAACTTGACCTTACGTTAAGTCTCCCAAATATCATAGACGCAGTCACGGTTGATCCTTTGGATTGTTTGGCAAGTGGAAGTGCAACAGTAACACGAGTCGGAATTGGGGGGGTTACGTTCTTCAATGATCCTCCTGATGATCTGGATCTGAATTTTGATTATAAATGGTTTGATGGTAATCCGAGCAATCAAATTCTTGGCGAGATCAACCACGACCTGCAGAACAGACTGCCGGGGACTTACTACGTCACGGTTACGGATGGCAGCACCTTGTGTGAGTCCGGGCCGAAAGAGGTGGTGATCAAGGATGATCAGATTATTTATCCTGACGTATTGATAACACAAACGGCAAGACAGATCTCCTGTTCATCGATTACGGGAACGGCAGCACTGGCAGCCACCGCAGATGGGCAAACGGATACTAATCTTGATTATCAGTTTGCCTGGTACAATACGCTTGACGTCACTGGTCCATCTTTTGCCAACACGTCTACGATTACAGGCCAACAGGAGGGAGATTATTCTGTGGAGGTGCTTAGGGTGAGTACCGGGTGTTCATCCCAGGCGTTATATATCGTGCCGGATGAAGCTCCGCAATTTACACCTGTGATTTCGCTGGGTGGTCAATCGCGAACATTGTGTGTAGGCCAAGATGGATCTGTGTTGGCGCGCGTAATTGACATTAGTCCACTTTATCCTTTCCCTCTCGATTTCACCGCGGACCTTTACAATGGGTCTTCGCCTAATCTGGGTGCCGCCCCCGATGTGCCAAATGTCGCGCTAATACCAGGGTTCCTAACGAATTTTGTTGAACAGAACCTTGCCGAAGGCTTCTATACTGTGCGGGTAACGGATAACAATACGGGCTGCTTTGCAGTAGCGACCCACGAAGTGCTTGATGAAAGAACACCACCGTTGATCAGCATTGTTCAGGACAATCCTCTTACCAATTGTGATCCCGCTATTGCCAATGGGCAATTGTCTGCCACAGCAGATGGCGGCAAAGTAGGAGGATATTTATTCTCGTGGTTTGCAGGTACCGCTGTGGCCAGTCCGCCTACGGTAGTTCTGAGTTCAATCAATAAACTTATTGCCAGAGGAGCCGGAGATTACATTGTGCGTGTCACCAACAAAATCACAGGCTGCTTTGGTGACCTTGCAGGAGTAGTAGAAGACATGACAGTGTTGCCTCCCATACCCGATGCTGAAACTGTAAATCACAGAACCAACTGTATCGTACCTAACGGCTGGGTTACGGCAACCGTAGGCGGCAGTACCTTTGGCTATGATTTCAACTGGTATGATGGAACTTCAGTTTCAGCTTCGCCTGATTTCAATGGTGTGGACTACCGCGACCTTGACATTGGCGATTACTCGGTAACCGCCACTGATATCATCACCGGTTGTACCTCTCCTCCGGCTACTGTGCCGGTGAATGATGAAAGGCGAATCCCTGAATTCGTCATCGAAACAACGCCATCGTTCTGTATTGACACTGGTCGACCAAAAGGAAATGGATCAGTAGTGCTAACCCTTACCAATGCTGACGGAGATAATGTAATCATCGATGATGTACAGTGGGTGGATGTTAATTCCAATCAACCTGTAGGCACAGGCACAGGAGTATATGACTTATGGCCAGGTGTGTACAATGCCCAGGTCGTGACGCTTGAAGGGTGTACCAATGAAGGCTCCGCTGAGGTTAAAACGGAGATAAGCCCTTACAATGGAGTTTCAACTAATACCGATGGACGCAATGATGTCTTCATCGTGGATTGCATTTCATTGTTTCCGAACAACAATGTGAAAATTTTTAACCGCAACGGTATCAAGGTTTACGAAGCGGATGGGTACAACAATGGTGACGTAGCGTTCTCTGGAATTGGTTTTGATGGGCTTTATCTGCAAGGCAAGGAATTGCCGGTGGGTACCTATTTTTATGTAATTGACAAGCGGGATGGCTCTAAGCCTATCGCTGGCTACCTTGAATTAGACAGATGATGAGGCTGACAACCCTATTGACATTTTTCCTGTTTTGCGCGGTGGCAGCCCTCGCACAACAACGACCTCTTCAGTCGCTCTACATGTTTGATCCGTTATTGGTAAATCCTGCCTATGCTGGTACCCAGGTTCAATTGAGTGCGACAGCCATTTACCGGAACCAGTGGGTAAACCTGGAGGGGGCACCCAAGACGTTCACCTCAACAATTCACTCAGGGTTCAAGAAGACGAAAATGGGGTTGGGCGTGATAATAGCGAATGATCAGATTGGTATCCACAATGACTTGTCGTTTTATGGAGTGTACTCATACAAGCTTCAGGTGAGCAGGAAGGGTACATTGTCGATGGGAATCCAGGGTGGATTTAACAATATCAAATCGGACTACACGAAACTCAATTTGAAAGCCCAGAATGATCCTAATCTATCGGGTCAGCTCACGAAGATGAACCCCAACGTTGGCGGAGGTATCTTTTACTATCAGAAGGATTTTTATGCAGGGTTTTCCGTGCCACAGATCATCAACAACAGCGTTTTTGACCTTGAAGGAAATGGCAGTCTTTCCAAGCAGTTGAGGTACTACTACGTGTTCGCTGGGTTCAGCCGATCCATCACCCACAACTTTAAAGTGATGCCATCAACCCTGATACGTGCACAAGAAGAGGCTCCCATAAGCTTCGACCTGAACACAACTTTTGTTCTGCATGACGTGGTAGGTTTAGGTGTGTCTTATCGGTTGAACGAGGGTATAGTGGGGTTATTTGAACTACAAATCAATGAAAACTTCCACGTAGGCTATGCGTATGATTTTACAACATCTGCCTTAAACCAGTTTTCCAATGGTTCGCACGAGATCATGATCAACTACCGGGTGAAGATCTCGCGTTGGCATCAGGGGCTGGCATGCCCTGCTTACTGGTAGGCATTAAACCCAAAAAAGGCATAAAAAAAGCGGAAGGTTTCCCGTTCCGCTTCTTCATAAAGTGCTTTTAAGAATTACATCATTCCCATGCCACCTGTGTTTGCATCAGGTGCGGGAGTGGCTGGTGCAGCAGGCGCAGGTGCAGCTGCAGGTTTCGGAGCTGACTTCTTCTTCTTAGGAGCGCTCTTCTTCTTTGGGGCTGATTTTTTAGCTGCTTTCTTGGCTGCCTTTTTAGCAGGCTTTTTCGCCTTCTTAGTAGCCTTCTTTGCTACCTTCTTCTTTGCAGATTTTTTAGCCGCCTTCTTCGCTTTCGCTTTAGATTTCTTAGCGGCCTTCTTTGCTTTCTTTGCCATTTTTTTTGTTGTGGTTTGTTTTTGATATGGAAACCAACTCCATATTCGATGCGAATTTAAATAAGAGTTTTAAACTTGAAATTAAATCGCAATTAATTTTTGAGTCGCTAGGCTTTCACCTAATCGCGAGGCTACCACTACTGAACACATTCAAGACCCGCTAGTGGATGGCGCTGATCGTTTCAAGCGTCAGATCCATCTCTTCGCGTGTGTTGTAAAGTGAAATTCCCAGTCGGGTTACGCCCCCTTTTTCTAACAGACCAAGACTCTCAATGGCGCGTATCGCGTAGAAATGACCATCCCAGGCACAAATGTTTTTGGTGGCAAGGTAGTCGCAAACCTGAAGCGGAGTCTTGCCCTCCAGCGTAAAGGAGACTGTAGGCGTTCGTTGCTTGCTGGAGAAATCCTGTCCCACAAGCTGAACTCCCTTGATTCCTTTCAGCTCTTTGTACAGATAGCTGGCCAGGCCAAACTCATGCTCACTGATGGTATTGAAGGCCGAGACGATCTTTTGGCGTGTGGTGTCGCCAGATCCCAGAGAGGCGATGAACTCCACTGCCGCTTTCACCCCTGCGATAGCAGCATGGTTGAGCGTACCTGTTTCTATGGATTCAGGCGCTGTTTGTCCAGCGGTGCGGAGACGATCTGTAGGCAAGCGATCGAGAAGTCCGGACTTTGAATAAAGCAATCCCACATGAGGGCCGTAGAATTTGTAGGCGGAGCATAGCAGAAAGTCGCAGCCAATCTCCTGCACATCGATGGCAAAATGGGGAGCATAGTGTACTGCGTCCAGTAGCAGCCACGCGTTGTATTTGTAGGTGAGCTCGCGGGCTAGCTTGAAGTTGTTGACAGTGCCGATACAGTTAGAAGACATGCCCATGGCCACCAGCCGTGTATTCTCGTTGATCTTTGCCTGGAAGTCATCGTAGTCGAGGGTGCCATCTTTCTTCAAAGCGATTTCCCGCACTTTTATTCCGAAGTCCCTAAGCGTAAGCCATGGACCCCGGTTGGCTTCGTGATCCAGTTGCGTGATCAGCACTTCATCTCCGGGCTTGAATACGCGCGATAGCGCACGCGCTAGTGAGAAGTTCAGCGTGGTCATATTCTGGCCAATGGAAATGTTTTCCGGTCCTTCGGCATTGAGGTAGGCCGCCATCTGCACCCGCATGGCCTGAATGGTTTGGTCCGTCTCTATGGCTGAATGAAATGAGCCGTGCGTGTTGGCGTTTGATTCACGGTAGTAGTTCACCATCGCCTGGATTACGGATTCAGGAACCTGGGTGCCACCCGGCCCATCCAAATAGGTGATGGGAAGGTTGTTGTGCTTTCTTTTAAGGGATGGAAACTGACCGCGGATAGCTACCGAGTCAAGTAATGTGGTAGATTTCATCTGTTTATTGTGTATAGTCTTTGAATCTGATGCAGTTTAATAAATTCCGCCTAGACGATTTCCAGCCAAAGCTTCTTTTCCATCAATGGATTGCGTCTTACAATATTTCTGACCGTCATACGACTCAATAGGAGTTATTTCTTTACTTGTAAACCTAATTTGAACCTGAATCCCCCGGAACAGACCGTTCCTCTCAATAGCTATGGAAAAGAATAAGAAGAAAGTAAGCATGTCTCAGGTGTTTAAAGACATCGTGTGGCCAAGGCGTAAACTACTGGCGTTAGGTTTTCTACTTATTGTAGTCAGTCGTCTTTCATCCATCGTGCTTCCGTATTCAGTGAAACCGATCATTGACGATGTGATCGGTAATGGTGATGTATCGAAGTTGAAGCTGATCCTGATAGGAGTAGCGGCCTCTATTTTGGTATCGGCCATCATCTCCTATGCCTTGACCATGCTGCTTAGCGTAGAGGCACAGCACCTGATCTCGGTATTAAGAGCGGACGTACAAAAGCACCTGCTAAGGTTGCCCACCCGGTTTTATGACAATCAACAAACCGGAAAGCTGGTGAGCCGTGTGATGACGGATGTGGAGGGTGTGCGAAACCTGGTTGGGACGGGCTTTCTGCAGTTGGTAGGCGGTGTGTTGATGGCCATCATTTGTTTGTTCTTCCTCATCAATATCAGTTGGCAGCTCACCTTGTTTACATTGATTCCGCTGTCGTTGTTTGGCGTTATCTCGATGAAGGCGTTCAGTAGAATCCGGCCTATCTTCAGGCAGCGAGGCGAGATCAACGCGGAGGTGACAGGCAGGCTCACCCAGACCTTTGGCGGCATTCGTGTAATCAAGGGATTCAATGCATCCAAACAAGAGGCGCTGGTGTTTGAAAAGGGAGTGGAGCGCATCTTTCAGAATGTGAAGAGCAGCCTTACCACCACTAGTTTTGTTACCAGTACGGGAAGCTTTCTTTTTGGTGTGGCGCTGGTGGGCATCCTTGGAATCGGTGGATACATGCTCACCGAAAAGACCTTGACACCGGGGGAGCTGACACAGTTTGCGTTCTTTCTGGGATTCCTCATTGCACCGATATTTCAAATGAGTAACATCGGAAGTCAGCTTACAGAGGCCTTTGCAGGTTTGGATCGCACTGAGGAGCTGATGAACACGCCAGTGGAAGATGATGAGGCTGTTCGAACAATCAAGATCGATCACATCAGAGGGGATATTGAGTTCAAAGATGTATGTTTTTCCTACGAAGAAGGCAAAGAGGTGTTGAAGGACGTGACCTTTTCCGCCCCAGCGGGATCAGTCACTGCCTTGGTAGGCACTTCCGGTTCTGGCAAGTCAACGATTGCGGGGCTGGCAGCTTCATTCCTGGTGCAGCAGTCAGGTACAATTACCGTGGATGGTTACGACCTTTCAAAGGTGTCTTTGGATAGTTTCCGGAGTCAGCTTGGCGTGGTGCTGCAGGATGACTTCTTGTTTGATGGTACGATTCGTGAGAATATATTGTTTGCCAAGCCAGATGCAACGGAAGCAGAGTTGAAAGCTGCGATTGAGGGCGCGTATGTAAGTGAGTTTGCTACCAAGTTTGAAAAGGGCATCGACACTGTGATAGGAGAGAGAGGTATTAAGTTATCGGGTGGACAAAGGCAACGGGTGACAATTGCGCGAGCTATTCTGGCGAACCCAAGAATCCTGATACTTGATGAAGCTACCTCGAGTTTGGATACAGAAAGCGAATCACTGATACAGGAGAGTTTGAAACAATTGTTGAAAGGAAGAACGACTTTTGTCATTGCTCATAGGCTTAGCACGATCAGGCAAGCAGATCAGATATTGGTAGTAGAACAGGGGCGCATTGCCGAACGCGGCAAACACGATGAACTCATTGAGAAGAAGGGAAGGTATTATGAGTTGTATACTTATCAGGCGAGAATCTAAGAATAGTATTGAGTATTGAGTACGTAGTATTGAGTGCTTCGGATTGAGACCAAAAAGTTGTAAATTGGAGTATGCTCAGGGTCAGGGATTATATTAGCATAGACAAAGAAATTTTAGGTGGAAATCCTGTTTTTAAGGGCACCAGAGTTCCGGTTGAAAGCTTATTCCAGCACCTCGAAAAGGGTGTTTCTTTAGATCAGTTTCTTCTTGATTTCCCTTCTGTGAGTAAAGATCAGGCAATTGCCACAATTGAAATGGCTGGCAAATTGATGACTTCAAAGGATATCGAGAAGATTTATGAAACTGCTGCTTGATGAGAACCTACCCAAACGATTAAAGCAGGACTTTCCTGAATTTGAAATCTATACAGTAAGCGACAAAGGTTGGACTGGGATTTCGAATGGACGTTTACTAGAACTGTTATCTGAAGGTCACTTCAACGCGCTCATCACCTTCGATAAGAATTTACAATATCAACAGAACTTTAAGAATTACACCCTTGCGGTACTTGTCCTTAATGCTGAGGACAACACCTACGATACCTTGAAACACCTTGTCCCCAAGATTAAGGGCATTCTTAACAAAGGGTTAAAACCTGGTCCAACCGAGGTAACAGGTTAGAACCCGATACTCGCCACTGGTACCTGGATTCTGGTATCCTCCAGTATCCAGTATCCAACTGCTAATTCTTAACCTTCCTCGCTCCGCCATTGTCTTTAAGGTACTTTTTTACCTTTCGGCCTTTGGCTGCCTTGCGTGGCGTGTCGCCTCGTTTGTTCACCGCATTCACGTCCGCTCCGGCCTCGACCAGCAGTTGCACCACTTCAAGATTGTCCTTACCACTTTCCGCTGCCAGGTGCAGTGGTGTGTCGCCTTCAATATTTTGTTGATCTACGTTTAATCCAAACTCAACGAAGGCTTTTGCCAGACCATACTCACCGTCATCGCCAGAAACGATGTGGAGGAATGAGTTGCCTTTTGCATCCGTGTAGGTCACGTCACATTTGTTTGCCTGAAGCAATCGCACCATATCCTCCTGCCGGTTGCGCACTGCGATGACCATAAACGAAGAAGATTTTACGTCAGCGCCCGCCTCAATCAACAGTTTGGCAACGGGGGTATGTTTGTTGGTGACAGCTGGCTCAATACCTTCATCTGCAACAGCTCCCAGACTTAGCAACTTCGACACGATTGATTCGTTGCCATTGGCTGCGGCTATGGCGATCATTCCATCAATAGCCGCATTGTTGTCAAGTAGCAGAATGGCCACTTCGGTGAAGTTCTTTTGCACAGCAGGTTTTATGCCTTCCGTTGCATCCACACCGCGGTCGAGCAGCATTTGCACCAAAGTTTTATTGCCATAACCTGCTGCGGCTGGCATGAGTCCACGCACGGAAGCGCCTGCCTCCAAAAGCAGCACAGCGGCCTCAGTTTTGTTTGCACCTACGGCCTCGCGAATACCCTCGTTCGGATCAGCGCCATACTGCAGCAGTAGCTTTACCATCTCGACATTTCCGCCCTTGGATGGGGTGGCCAGGTGACCCTGGGTAGATGCGCCATAACTTAACAGCATTTTCGCAACCTCCAACTGCGATGCCTCTACCGCGCTTGCCATTCCTTCATTGGGAGCGGCTCCGTTGTCAAGCAGGATCTTCACCATTTGAGAATTGCCCGCAGCGGCAGGCGCTTTCATAAATCCATTGACGTTGGCACCTGCTGATAACAGATAGGTAGTGAGCGCGTAGTTGTTTTTGCTGACAGCAATGGCCATTCCGGGGTTGGGGTTGGCTCCGTTGTCAACCAATAGTTTGGTCATATCAAGCGAACCCAGT
>DAORAG010000073.1:0-10082 GCA_035344095.1 Cyclobacteriaceae bacterium
GTTAATACCATCACTATTGGAAACAACACCAACATTCAGGACGGGGCGGTGATTCATTGTACCTACCAAAAGTCGAAAACTACGATCGGCAATAATGTATCCATCGGTCATACCGCAGTCGTGCATGGTTGCACCATCGAAGACAACGTGCTGATAGGTATGGGGGCCATTGTGATGGATGATGCTGTAGTGGGCGAGGGTTCGGTGGTCGCGGCCGGTGCTGTGGTGCTCTCAGGAACCAAAATCGAACCGGGCTCCATATATGCAGGCATGCCCGCCAGGAAAGTGAAGGATACTGGTCCTGAGATGACGGCAGTAATAGCCCGTACAGCTAAGAATTACCCAATGTATGCCGAGTGGTTTAAAGAATAACCTTTATTCTCGCTTTGGGGTTGGAATGACCATTAGGCTTTCGTGTCCCTTGGTACCGACCGATTGCACCGCGAAGAAATAGTTGTCTTTGGAATAGGGGAGTTCGGCAGAATTTCCTTCAACAAAAATCTTCTTTTCCCAATGAGGCTGATAAGTCTCGCGAAGCAGTATGTTATAGCCTTTGGGAGCCGGACCACCCGAAGGAGCTTCCCATGAAAGATTTGTGATATTACCGAGATTAACCTGCATCGAAACTTGCTGTGGCGCACCGGGTGCTTCAGCTAATGAAACCATTGTCGCCAGGTTGATGCGCGCGACATTTGCCGCATACTCAAAGTCAACAAACTTCAATTTATCCCCGTACTCGATTCCATTTTCTTCTCTTATGTTTTGATGCTGCTGCGTGTAATTCTCGTTAAACTCTGTAAATCTAACCGCCACAAATCCATTTTGTAAGAAAGGAGTATGATCTCCCCCGCGAAGAAACCTGTCGGGTCGCATGTTGACGGTGGCTGTAAAGCCATCGAGATATGTTTTGGCGGTTTCCGAGGCGTACCTGGCTAGTTGGCGTGAAGGGCTATCATTTTCAGACTTCATTGCCGATCGGTTCTTTGTATCTTCTTCACTTTCTACCGCTGGAATCATCTCACTGAATACTCTCACCGTCTTGTCATTTTTATTTCCTGTTTCGCTCGCAATTGAGTTGCCCACGATGTCATTATTCAGCATGGCAATTAGATGAACATTGTTTTCTCTCATCTTTGTTGCCATGTGCCTTGCGCCAAGCAGACCTTGTTCCTCTCCCTGCACCGCCATAAAAATCAGAGTACAAGGAAATTTCTTTGTTGATAGTACCCTGGCGAGTTCTAACACAACAGCTACTCCAGAGGCATCATCGTTGGCTCCGGGTGCTGCGTTGATGCTATCCAGCGCATCGCTGTTTCGAGAATCGAGGTGCCCGCTAACGAGTATTACTCTGTCATCGTTTGGATCAGTTCCTTTAAGAGTAGCAACTACGTTTTTCATAGTGACCGTGTAAGGTACACGCGAAGAGTTTGAGCCATCTACAATAAAAGGATCAAGTTCGACTGTCATATCCGCGCTGGATTGCTGTCTGAATTGCAGAAATTTTGATGCTACCCACCGCCTGGCCGCGCCAATGCCTTGTGTGCTACTTGTGGTGTCGCTTAGTGAGTGCCTGGTGCCAAAACTCACCATATGCGAGATGTGGTCTTTGATGCTGTCCGCAGATATCTCTTTAATAAGAGATATGATTTCTTTATCCACATCACCAACATTCTTGTTGGGCTCTGGTTGGGAGCAGCCAGCAAGCAGACATACTAATAGCATTGTGGCGTAAGGCTTTATCATGGCTTTCTTTTAGGGTTAAGGGCTAAAGATTAGTATTCCGGCCGAAAATTCAATTCTAATTTTGATTTTGACTGCCAGGAAATCACACCACTGGTGTGATAATCAGTTAGATGGAAATCAAATACATTAGGCGTGTTGTTTTTAAACTACCCGGAGCCATCTATATTTGCGGCCTTTAAACTTATAAACCATGAAGAACCTTTCGCTCGTTCTCAACCTAGTCCTCGCAGTCGCTGTTGTTGTGTTGTTCTACCTCCATTTCAGTGGTGGCAGCGAAACATCGGCTAAAAGCAGCAACCCTGAACAGTCTGCCATTACCGGTGATTTGCGTATCGCATTCATTAGTGTAGACTCAGTGTTGAAATACTACGAGTTTTTCAAAATCAGCAGAGACAAACTTGAAGCAAAGGGCAAAAAAATGGATACCGACTTCAAGAACCGCGCACAAGGGCTTCAACGAGAAATCACGTCTTATCAGAATACAGTCTCCAACCTCACTATCGGACAAGCGAAAGCAATCGAGGAAGATTTAACAAAGAAGCAGCAGAACCTGCGAATGTATCAGGAGAGTCTGGCGCAGGAACTGGCGGTTGAGGAGAATAAACTCACGCAGGATCTGTATGATAAAATTACAGCCTACCTGAAGAAATATGGAAACGAAAATGGAATCCATGCGGTGTTTAAGTTCGATCCAAGCAGTGACTTGCTGTATGCAGGTGAAGTGATGGATATTACTAAGGATGTTGTTGCCGGCTTGAATGATGAGTACAAGGCGACAGCCTCTCAGCCCGCTGACTCCACCAAAACCAAGAAATAGGAGTTCATCAATATTTTCAATGAAGGCCAACAACCGTTGGCCTTTTTCTTTTTTTGAAGGCAAAGTCTTATTTTTCTGAAGAATTTGGCATTGGTGGGTTGTGCAAAACAACTACAGCCTTTAATCTAAACTTGCGCCTTCGCTCATGAAATCGGTGCTAACTGCTTTAAATGTCAAACCTGAGGAACAGCTTCAGGTCTGGCTCATGCTCAGTACAGGTTTCTTCATGGGTATTTTCATTGCCACCTACACTGTAACCGCTGAGTCGCTGTTTCTCAATCAGTTAAGCGAACAACTCGACCGCGCTTTCCTGGCCTCCGGTATCTTCGGTATTGTATCAACTGTTATTTTCTCTTTCCTGCAGAACCGGATAAAATTCAGTACGCTCACTACGGTGAGTATTCTGATGATCGTGTTCTTTACCAGCGCAGTTTACTACCTCTATAACTATGGTGATCCGCAGTACCACGATGAGGTTTTGTTTGCAATGTATTGCCTTACCGGGCCAATGACGGCCGTGCTGCTACTGTGTTACTGGGGAATTTTTGGCCGTCTTTTCAATTTCAGACAGAGTAAAAGAATTATCGGATGGATTGATACCGGTCAGCTGGTAGCCTCGATCTTGGCTTTCTTTCTTATCCCGCTTACTGCAGTCTATTTCACAGAGACCTCAAACTACCTTATTGTTTGTGCGCTCAGTATTCTGGTATCTGCGATACTGTTTTTTATTATTTCCTTCAGGTTTCCTCTTACAAAAAATGACCCTGGTGAATTTGAGTCTACAGTAAGAAAGGAGACTTCTTTTTCGAGAATATTTAAGGATCCCTACGTTTTGTTGCTGAGCGTGTTTCTTGTTATTTCCATGGTCACGTTCATCTTCAATCAATATGCGTTTCAGGATCTGATCAATGAGCAATATCCGGATCAAAGAGAGCTGACGGACTTCCTGGCTTACTTCAATGGGGCCATCTATCTGCTTAGCTTGATCATGCAGACTTTTGTTAACGACAAGATCATCGGCAATTACGGAATCAAGGTTTCACTTTTTGTTTTGCCGATCATTGTTGGTGTATTTGCTATTGGAGCACTGGTGGCTGGTACTTTCTTCGGCTATGACCTGGCGCAAAACCCAACGACCTTCATCTTCTTCTTCCTTTTTATGGCGTTGACACGATTGTTCAATGCAACGTTGAGGGACTCACTGGAAAACCCTGTTTTCAAACTCCTGTTTATTCCACTTGACAACCGCCTGAGGTTTGGGATTCAGGCAAAGGTTGAAGGTGTAGTGAATGAGTCGGGAAGGTTCGTAGCAGGAACCTTCATTTTCCTTTTTGCGATGATCCCATTCTTCAGAATCCTTTGGATTCCGGGATTGATACTATTGATGGTTGGGGCCTATTTTTTGGTGGTCGGAAGGCTCTATAATGGATACCGAAACAAGATTCGAACGAAGCTAGAAAGTTCTGATTTTCAGCAAGATAAGTTGGAAATAGGCTTTGCGCAGATTACGAACAAGCTGGAAAAATTTTTGGCTATCAACGTAACCTCAAAAGCTGTCTTTTCCTTTAAGCTGTTGGAAAAGATCAACCCCGCACAAATTTCATCCTGGATTAATAACCTGATGAAGAATGAGGATAGTGATGCCCGCGAATATGCGCAATACCGGATGAATCAACTTAAGGGGCTTTCTGTTTCGGATAGATACGTTATACGAATTGATCCCGCCCAGGCGAGGTCAAGCGACAAGAACATATTGACGAAGGCAGATCTTGAGCAGATGCTTTCGACCGGAGGTGACATAACGAAACAAAGAATTCAAAAGCTGACGAGATCTTCCTCTGTTGAAGACAGGCAGTATGCAGCGGAATTGCTTTTGCACTCTTCCTCTGAGGAAAACATTTCCTTTCTGATGGAACTGTTGCACGACTCAGAGCCTTCAATTCGAAGTACTGCAATAAAGACGGCCACCCAGAAGTACAATGATGAAGTGATAATGGCACTCATTGAAAATTTGGGTAACTCCCTTTATAGTAACCAGGCGATGAGTTCCCTGGTGCTAATCGGGAGCAAGTCGCTGAATCTGCTCGAAAACGCCTTCTATCGCTTCGGGAACAATACACAGATTTTGATTAAGATCATTCAGGTGATGGGTAGGATAGGTGGACAACGGGCCAAGGACCTGCTATGGAACAAAATTGATTACCCTGACAAAGTAGTCGTATCTCAAGTGCTATTGTCGCTTGGGGTGTGCGGTTTCAAGGCGGGCATTTCTCAGATCACCCGAATAAAGTTTGCCATCGAATCGGATATTTCTGACATCAGTTGGAATCTTAACGCTATTCTTGAGGTTGGCTCTGGTGGAGATGCCAAGATCATTAAGCAGGCACTTGAACGTGAAATACAAAATGACATTGAGCACATTTATATGTTGTTGGCGATGTTGTACGACACGCGTTCGATTCAGTTGGTAAAGGAAAACATTGAAAGTGGTACGACAGAAGGAACTACCTATGCTGTTGAATTGCTTGACGTATTCCTCTCAGAATCATTGAAGCAAAGGGTAATTCCAGTGTTGGACGACCTCACTGTGTCAGAGCGGATCAATCGCCTTGAGGCCTTTTACCCACGGGTAAAGTTGGACGAAAAATTAGTGCTTAAGTTCTTGATTAACAGAGACTTCACTCAATCGAATCGCTGGACTAAGGCTACTGTGCTTCACCAGATTGGGGTGTTGAAGATCGGAGATTTTAAAATGGATCTGATTGCTCAATTATTCAATTCAGACATTTTGATCAGGGAGGTAGCCGCCTGGGCCTTGAATCAAATTGATCATGATACCTATGTTACAAATGCGATGCGCCTTGGAGAAGATGCAAAAAAGCGCCTAGACGAAGTGATCTTTCAGGTAGAGCATCAGACTCGTCAGATGTGCTATAGTAAAGTGATGTTCTTTAAAAACATTGAAGTGTTTGAAGGAACTCCGGGAGTAGCGCTTTCCCATCTGGCCGACATATCCAATGAGGTGAAGCTAGAGCCTCAAAAGTCGATGGTTATTGATGGTAAGGTCAATAACAACTTCTTTATCATTTTCAGTGGAGAGGTTGAGTTTTTCGAGAAAGGTAAATCGGCTGGTCATTACAAGGCAGGACAATTTATAGGAGAGATGGTGTCGTCTCCTGGGTTCGTGAATACCCATGTGCTTATAGCCAAGGAGGAGACGATTCTGCTTCGCGTTGACAAAGATCAATTTTATGAACTTTTATCTGACAATGTAAAGCTGGCAGATAGGGTTTTGGAATATATTTGATTTTACCTAAATTTCAAGGATTTTTTAGGCTTAACCGCATTTTTTGGCCTTAAATCTATGATTTTTTAACCTGTTCGTAAGAGGGTGGATATTCGTAATTCGTTGGCTTCTTTGCTAAATTTCAAATCCGATTAATTTGAATCGATGCTGAATTATTCTGTCCAGGTTGGCGAGTATGAAGATGATGCACCCGGTCCACAAGAATCGGAGGGCGGATTTGGCTTTAATCCATTCCCAGGACTACGACCATTTACCATCGATGAGAGTCATCTCTACTTTGGTAGGGAAGGTCAGGTAGACGAGATTTTGGTAAAGCTTGCGGCCCACCGATCTGTCACTGTGATGGGGTACTCAGGTAGCGGTAAGTCAAGCCTGATGCATTGCGGTTTGGTTCCGGTCCTGTACGGGGGATTCATGACCCAGACCGGGCCGCACTGGCACATTATCGCTGCAAGGCCTGGAACATCTCCAATAGGAAATCTCACAGAAGCGATTGTAAAATACCAGGTCGATAACGGCCTCATTGAAAGAACAGATACGGACATTCATCGCGCAATCATCAATTCTGTATTGCGCAGCGGACCGGATGGTTTAGTTGAAGTTGCCAGATACATTCAAAACAAACGCTCTGAGAACATCTTTTTCATGATCGATCAGTTTGAAGAACTGTTTCGATATGATGATGCAATAGATGACTATTCAAATGATGCCACTGCCTATGTCAATTTGATCCTCAATGCTGTGCACCAAACCAAAGTGCCGGTATATGTGGCTATCAACATGAGGTCGGATTTTATTGGCGACTGCTCGGCATTTACGGGTCTCACCCAGATGATCAACGATAGTAACTATCTGGTGCCTCAGATGACCCGTGATCAGAAACGTATGGCGATTGAAGGACCTGTCGCGGTGGGCGGTGGGCGTATATCTCAACGCCTTGTGAAGAAGCTGCTGGCAGACATTGATAACCATCAGGATCAGCTTCCTATTCTTCAGCACGCGTTGATGCGGACATGGGATTATTGGGTTGAGAACAGGGAACCGGGTGAACCGATAGACATTCGTCATTACAATGCCATCGGCAAAATAGAGCAGGCACTTTCGCTGCATGCCAATGAAGCATTTGACGAGTTATCATCCAAGGAAAAAGAAATTGCTGAAGTACTTTTTAAAAACATCACTGAGAAAGGAGATGATAATCAGGGACTGAGGCGGCCATGCAAGGTAAACGTGGTGGCAGAGATTGCCGAGGTAAGCGATGAGGAGGTAGTAAAGGTGGTTGACAACTTCAGGAAGCCCGGACGCTCGTTTGTGATGCCCGATGCTTCTACAAAACTCTCGGGCAACTCAGTAGTTGAGCTTTCGCATGAGAGCATGATGAGGATCTGGACCAGGCTTTCGGCTTGGGTGGATGAGGAATCCGACTCAGCGAGAACTTATAAAAGAATTTCTGAGGCCGCAGCCATGTACCAAATCGGCAAGACAGGATTGTGGCGTCCACCTGATTTACAGCTGGCACTTAACTGGCAAAAGAAGCAACGCCCGACACGCGCGTGGGCACAACGGTATGACATAGCTTTTGAGAGGGCGATCGTATTCCTTGACACTAGTAGGATCACTTACGAAGCCGAACTAAAAAATCAGGAACTACTTCAGAGAAGAATTCTTAGGAGGGCGAGAGTTACCAATGTCATCCTTACCATTTTCTTATTGATTGCTATTGCCTTCTTCTTTTATGGACTTACTCAACAGATAGCAGCCGAGCGAGAAGCGCTAAATGCTCGCGAGCAAGAGAAACTGGCTATTGCTGCCAGGGATGAAGCCCAGATTGAGCGGGAAAGAGCCATTGAGCAAAGACAAATTGCCGAGAAGGCTCTTGCTGAACAGAGGCGATTGACAACAAGGTTGAATGAGCAAATCAAGATTGCAACCCTGGCCAGACAGGAAGCTGAAGCAAACTTTAGAATAGCTGAAGAGCAACGTAAAATTGCAGAGGAACAACAAGGGATAGCCGAGGCGGCAACGCTGGGATTCAAAGAGCAATACGATCGCGCTGAGGCTGCACTAAAGGACGCAAACCGATTGTTATATCTGTCGGTTGCCCAATCAATGGAGGCAAAATCTGTTGGACTTGATGATCCAGAACTAGCTGGCTTATTGGCTATGCAAGGCTACCTTTTCCATACCAAATATGAGGGTAAGGTTTATGATCCTTATGTATTTAGTGGATTGTATTATTCGCTGGCAAAACTCAACGGCTCGAATTATAATGCGTTGTACGTTCCGGGAAAACTGCGCAACAGGATGTATGCACTTGCTGTGTCAAAGCAAGGAAACAGTTTCTACACCACAGGAAATGATGGCCGTATCTTTGGCGGTGATTACATAACACATGAGATGGGGCAACAGATTGGTGCCAATCCATTCCCCAATAGAGTGCTTGAGTTGAGTTTAGATGAGAAGTATCTTGTTAACGGTAGTGACTCAAGCTACATTCAGATTTACAATCTGGAGACAAACGGCAGACCTGTTCGGGTGGAAGGCCATAAGGGATTTGTCAATAGCATAAAGTTTTTGCCCGATAATTCAGGATTTGTATCATCTGCGTCTGACAGAACATTGCGATTTACGGATCATCGCACAGGAAAAAGTCAGTTACTTCTATCACTTCCTTTTGATCTAAAATCTATTGATGTGAGCGGAGATGGAAATTGGCTGGTGGGCTCATCCACTTCCGGTGAGTTGGTGTTAGTAAATCTCCAATCAAAAACATATGAGACCATCCTCAATGAAGCTCCTAATCGGGTGTTGAGTGTAGCATTCCATCCAAGTCGGAATCTTGTTGCATTCGGTGTAGAAGTGCTTAGTGAAAATGGAATTCCGGTTCGTGGTGTTGTAAAGTTGCTCGATACAAACACGAGGAAGGTGACAAAAGAGTTATCCGGCCACAAGTCGGGGGTATCTGATATCGAATTTAGCCCAGATGGGCTGTTACTAGCCAGCGCTGGACTGGATAGAAAGCTGCAGATGTGGGTAGTGGACCAGGAAGAAGATTTACCCATCCTGATGGACAACAACAATGGTAACATTTGGGACATCGGATTTGCTAAAGGTTCTGATTATTTGTTAGCATCTTGCAATAACGGGGAGATCCGTATTTGGCCAACCAACACCAGAATGCTCGCGGAGCAGGTTTGTCCTAAGCTTACTCGAAACATGACACCGGAGGAATGGGAGATATATGTGGCTAATGGTATTCTGTACGAACCTACTTGTAAAAGCTTACTCATTAGCGATTTCTAATTTGAGATGAAAAAACTGATAGTTGGCTTTTTAGTTTCTTTTTCTCTGACTGGGACTTTTGCTCAGGATTCCGACTGTTTGCAGATGCTGACCCGTGCAAATGATGAGTTTACTGCAGGTCGTTTTTTCGGCATTCCCGCGTTATTAAAGAACTGTCTCGACAATGGGTTTACTAACGAGCAGAAAGTTCAGGCCTACCAATTGCTAACTCAGGCGTACCTGATTCTTGATGATCCGATTGCAGCCGAGGACAGCTATTTAAAGTTGTTGAAAGCCGATCCTGAGTTTGTGGCCTCCCCGGACAAAGATCCGATCGATATCGTTTACTTGAGTAAGAAATTTACTGCTACACCTATTTTTACGCCACATTTTAGAATAGGAACTAATGCTTCTTTCGTTCGCACTATCTATGAAGTAAGCACAGAAGGTTATCCTGTCGACAGAAAGAATAATATTCGGCCGGGGTTTTCAGCGGGTGTCGGACTCGACTGGAATATTAACGATAACATCAGTATTGCTGGTGAATTGGATTTCGGATCGAGATCTTTCAAGACTGTCCGTAATGCGATCTCAACTGACGACTCACAGGAGTCAATAGAGAGACAGCTTTGGCTCGATGTTCCGTTCTATGTGAAGTACAGAGATAACTTTGGTAAGATAAGACCATTCGGATACGTGGGCTTTGCTGTTAATCTGCTCCTTAGTTCTACGGTAGAGTTGCGTACCGAGAATAGAAGTACTGGCGGAAGTCAGGTTCCAACCGAAGGACCGAATGAAAAAATCGGGTATAAGCGAAATTTGTTTAACAGATCGATTCTTATTGGTGGCGGAGCTTACTACAAAATCGGGAAAGACTTCTTGTTTGCGGACGTTAGATTTATGGCAGGCATGACCAACCTGGCTGATGAAAAT
>DAORAG010000074.1:0-3327 GCA_035344095.1 Cyclobacteriaceae bacterium
GTACTCAGTGAGTTTTCCGGTTACAAAGTGAGCGATATTTTCCTGAGCCTCAAGCGTGCTTCCACCGATGTGGGGCGTGAGAATAGTATTTGGCAGCCCTCTTAGTTCTGAAATGAACTCATCGTTGTTGCTCAGCGGTTCTTCTTCAAAAACATCTACTCCACATCCTCTAACTTTTCCGTTGAGTATGTTTTCTCGCAATGTCTTGGGGTCTACAATATGTCCGCGACTGAGATTAACGAGAATGACGCCATCCTTCATCAATTTAAATTCACTTTCCCCAATCATGTGGTGATTGGTGGGACGCCCGTCAACATGAAGTGTGACCACGTCAGATATAGAGAGAATTTCTTTGAGGCTCTTGCATTTTGTAGCGTTGCCGAGCGCAAGCTTTTCATCAGTGTCATAGTAGAATACTTTCATCCCCAGACTCTCGGCAAGTACCGACAGTTGCGATCCGATGCTTCCATACCCCACTATCCCGAGGTTTTTACCTCTGATTTCAAAGCTATTGTTCGCTGACTTCTCCCATTTTCCTTCATGCATCTTTGCAAACTTGTCGGGTAGATTGCGCATGAGCATGATAATTTCAGCAATGGCCAGCTCGACCACAGACCTGGTGTTGCTGTAAGGCGCGTTAAAGACAGCAATTCCTTTTTTAGACGCAGCTTCCAGATCAATTTGATTCGTTCCAATACAAAACGCGCCAATTGCCATAAGTCGATTTGCACTCTCGATTACCTTGGCGGTTACTTGTGTCTTGGATCGAATCCCCAGAATCGAAACATTTTTTATTTTATCGCAGAGTTCGTCCTCAGAAAGTCCAGCTGGATATACCTCAACATTGAAGCCTTCTTCTTTCATCAACTTCACCGCAACCGGATGAACATTCTCGAGCAAAAGCACGTTGATTCTGTTCTTGGGATAGGAGATAGCAGAGTTGAGGTTGTTGAGATAAAGAAATTCGTCCAGGCTAGGAGCAATATGATCTGCCTTGCTTAGAATATTATTTCTCTCCACGTTTTCGGTGAATGCAAAAAATTTGTTAGCTAATCCAGAGTGTTTGATTTCGTAATCTGTGTAACCGTCACCAATTACATACACATCTCCAGGCAGGTTCAATCGCTTTAGCTGTTCAACCTTACCATTATTGGATGACAATGGATTCTCCTCGTCAAATCCGATCACTTCACCTTTCTCATTAAACAAAAAGAGATTAGCAAAGATGTTTTCTTTCTTTACACCGTACTCCGTTACGATGGGATCAATGAACGCATGAAACCCATTGGAGATGATAAAGATGTTGTCGGCATTCTCTTCAAAAAAAGTTCTATTTCTTTTAAAGGACTCAGAGACTTTACCTTTAAGTACTGTCACCAGTTGGTCAAGATGTCTCTTGTTGGGCGCCAGAAGTTGAAGTCGCTGCTTTAATGATTCCCGCACCGAAAGGGCACCTTCCATGCCCTGATTGGTCAGGTCTTCGATCTTTTTTTTGATGGTCATACGCTCGGGATGATCCTTTAAGGAAATGTCAGCCAGGGCGTCAAATGCTTCAACCTTAGTAAAAGTGCTATCGAAATCGATTACGAAATACTTATTGGACTTCATCGCTCAAAAAGTAAGTCGCAAAGGTAGTTAAACAACCAATATTCGCTTGAAAAGCGAGGTTATTTAAACGTGTTGGCAACCAACTCCTGGGCGTAGTCTTTGATAAGGTCTCGCGTCTGACGGAAGGATTTTAGAATCTGTTCTTCACTTCCGGTTGCCTTGGCAGGATCTGGGAAGTTGTGATGCAGTCGCTTCACATTCCCGGGAAAATAAGGGCAGTTCTCCTTTGCGTTGTCGCAAACGGTGATCACCCAATCAAACTTGATATCTGCATATTCATCAACGTGATTGGATGTGTGTTTGGAGATATCAATGCCATCTTCTCGCATCACTTGAATAGCCCGCGGATTAACGCCATGAGTTTCAATTCCTGCGCTATAAACTTCGAGGTTGTCTTTTCCGAAATACCGGAGATAGCCCTCAGCCATTTGACTTCGACATGAGTTGCCAGTGCAGAGTACCAGTACTTTCAACATTTTGGATTCAGATTAAGATGCATACATACTGCGCTGTCCGGACACACGTGACTAAACTCTGCCGACTTTCTTACATCCTCACTCGCCTCAGCTCTGGAAATAATTCTGAAACCCAGTTTCAAAAAGAAGTCTTTGGCTGTTTCGGTAAGTAGATACAAGTCTGTCAGGTGGTTCTCCTTCGCTGTGTCAATGAGGTGTAGAGTAATTTTCGTTCCCCAATGTTTGCCTCTGAGGTTTTCGTCCACTGAAACAGACCTTATCAAGCCACTCTTGCCGTAGATTTCGAGTCCCCCGGTACCGTGCATTTCGTTTTGATCAAAGTAACCAAATAGTAGGTGACGGTTCAGCGCCAGGTCCTCGTAAGGCAACTTCGTAGAACCTAAGCGATTTTTGAACTCGATAAAATCGTTTTCGCTGTTAATTGGTTTCGGTGTCATTGGCAATAAAATTAATCACAGCAGCCTGGGCCACAACAAGCTTTATCCGATTGTTTTTCTGCATAGACTGTAATACTGAAAATTCCAATGCCACCTTCACGGTACGCTTCCAGTTCTTCCGCATTCAGGTAGTTTGTCAGGATTTCATCCGGTAAATTGATCTTCTTCTCTTTTTGAAGTTTAATATTACTGAAGCCTGCTTTTTGAATTATGTCAAGATATTCATCTTTCTGGATTGCACCCGCCACGCAACCAGCATACATTTCTGCACTTTCTCTGAGCGGATCGGGGAGATCGCCTACGATTACGATATCTGAAATGCTGAAGTGACCGCCTTGTTTCAATACTCTATAAGTTTCCTCGAACGCTTTGGCCTTGTCAGGAACCAAATTCATAACACAGTTGCTCACTACAACGTCAGCGGTATGGCCTGCTATTGGAAGATTTTCAATATCACCAAGCCTAAACTCAACATTGGACAACCCTAGCTTTTTAGCATTTTCCCTTGCCTTGTCAATCATTTTCTCAGTGAGATCTACGCCAATGACCCTTCCGTTTTCACCAACGACCGAACGCGCAACAAATGCATCGTTGCCGGCACCGGAGCCAAGGTCGATTACAACATCACCTTCTTTGATTTGAGCATACTCTGTTGGCAGTCCGCAACCTAATCCAAGGTCTGCATCTTTCACGTATCCCTCCAACTTTTCATAATCTTCAGCCATTATAGCCTCATCAATAGTTGAGCATCCGCAAGTAGCACCGCAACAACTCGCTGCATTTTGTTCACGGCTTTGATCGGCAAT
>DAORAG010000074.1:3427-10054 GCA_035344095.1 Cyclobacteriaceae bacterium
GCTTTGGTTAACGCGGCAAGGTCGTTTTGCTTTTTTGTAAACTCCTGTGTCTTGGTCAGTCCCATGATTGCTTTATCGTAAAATTACGATAAAGGTTACGTCCGAAGAAGCAAAAATTTCTAATTCTTTCCGAACGGGAGTCGTTTTACGGCCATTTGGCCGTTGCTCATCACCAGAATCACGTCCTGAAGGGCGTTTATATCTTCCAAGGGATTTCCAGGCACCAAAATTAAATCAGCCTCAAATCCAGGTACTATTCGTCCAGTTTGCTTTTCCAGTCGTAGCAGCTCGGCCGAGGTGACTGTGGCCGCCTGAATGGCTTCAAAGTTGGTCATGCCCATTCTTGCGAAGTGGGCAGCCTCGAGGGAGATGCGGCTTGTGGAAGTAGCCGAATAATCATTGTCCGCTCCAGTTGCAATTTTAACTCCCAGTTCACGTGCTTTCTTAAATACTTTTTCTGCCAGGGGCATCATAAACCTTCCCCTCAGCTCAAGTACTGGGTTATCATAATCGCCACCGGGTTTAGTCAAGTCTTCCAGCGTAATGAAAGTTAGCACCAGGTAAGTTCCTTTCTCTTTCATCAGCTTCAGTGTCCTTTCACTAAGGAACGTTCCGTGTTCAATACTTCTTGCGCCTGCTTTTACAGCCGCATACGCCCCTTCATCACCATGGGCGTGTACCATCACAGGTACATCTCGCTTTGCGGCTTCGTCAACAATCACTTTCAGTTGATGCTCTGTGTAAGTTTGTTGGCGCGGATCAGTATCAGGGAGTCCCGCTCTTTCGGTACCTCTGGTCTTAATGACGTTGACACCTCGATCGATGTTTACATTTACGAGTTTCTTGAGCTCATCATCTGTATTGACGCCACCAGCCAGATCAACCAACCGCGGGTCAGCGAGGATTGTTTCACCAAGTTTGGGTGTTACAAACACACCTGCCGCTACCATATCTGGACCTGCTAGTTTACCACTCTTGACCAATTCACGCAGGGTTACGTCTTGATATGCACCTACGCTGGCACTTCGCACGGTAGTAACACCGGACTCAAGTGCTCTTTTTGCGGAAGCGAGGTTGTCGATGTGGGTGTGTGCGTCAATCATTCCCGGAAGGAGAAAGTTACCCTCACAGTCAACCACTGTGTATGAAGCCGGTATTGCATCGCCCTGCTTTCCAATTTTTTCAATCTTACCTCCCTTGACGAAAACTACAGAGTTGGGAATAATCTTGTTGTCTACTCCGTTAAAGAGGTTGGCGTTGGTTAATGCATAGTCATTTTGCTGAGCAACCCCACTAAAGGCGCACATACATAGGATCAGAACACATACTTGTTTCATAAACTGATTTTTTGTGATGAAAAGAAACTGGATACTTGGTTCTGGATGCTAATGACCAGAATCGAGTATCCAGAATCCAGTTCTACCGCATCTTCAATACGGCAGCGGCTGCATCAATTTGCTTCGTATAGTTGTTTAGATTTTTTGCAACGATTTCAATTTGCTCTTGTGCTTCCTTCCAATTCCGTTGTTCTATTGCTTCTCTGATTCCTGGTAATGTTTTTACACCATAACCCGTATAGTAGCCAGGGGCATAGATAGAGTGACGGAACCATGGCCTGCGAGGAAGCCCGGCATCAATCATTAATGTCTGCTCTGCCTGGTACAACGTCTTGTTGAGCTTTTCAAGGTTGGTGTTAGGATTCGGGTTGGCTTTCAAGAGTTCCGCATACGTTTTTGCACTGGTCTCAAGACTGGCAACAGCATTTTGAAGATTGCTAAAGTTCAGATAAGGAACCGGGTCATTGGCTTTTGGCTGAACAAAAGTCTTGGTCGGATCACTGGCAAGTTTGTACCTGTTCTCTTTGATCATCTGATTCTCCACCTCAGTTGACTCACGCATGTCACTCAGTAATCCGGTCACTTCATTAACGTATCCACTGACTGTTTTATGGAATCCTTTGAAGTCAAATGGCAATACCGTGGCATTGACCAGTCTTAGAGTTGTGCGGCCAGCGGTTTTGGCGAGTGCCACGCCATATTCAAATTTGGGATCTTTAAATCGCTTGAAGTGATCGTATGAATCATAGATCGAATGGTATTCACCACCTTCATTTTCACCACCAAATCCTATGTTTAGCGCTGGAATTCCAAGGTGCTGAATGAATGGTGTGTAGTCAGATCCAGAACCCAAGGCACTGATTGTCATCGAAGGAGAGTTAATGATTTCTTTCTTCGCTTTTGTAGAAGAAGTATTCGCGGCCAACGCAGACTTTCTTCTTTCCAAAATGCTAACGCCTGTCTGCGGATCGGTGACATCTCTTGCTACATCGCTCACCAATTGTTCAAGTGTATGAGAACCTTGTGCATAGAGAAATCCTCTACCATTGCCGTCAGAGTTAATGTAAGCCACCGTTTTCTGTTGTAGTTCCTGCGCATGATGTTCAGCCCATTCTGTTGAACCAATCAGTCCTGGCTCTTCACCATCCCAGCCACAATAGATGATCGTGCGCTTTGGCTTCCAACCTGTTTTCACCAATTCGCTTACAGCTCTTGCTTCTTCCATAAGGGCAACCATTCCACTGATTGGATCACTGGCACCGTTCACCCACGCATCGTGGTGATTACCTCTGATCACCCATTCATTCGGCAATTCAGCGCCTTTCATTTTTGCAATTACATTATGGCAATCCACCAGCTTCCAGTCGAAGGCAAGGTTCAAGTGAACACGTGCCGGACCCGGTCCAACGTGGTAGGTAAGAGGCATACTTCCTCTCATGTATTCAGGGGCTACTGGGCCACCCAACGCTTTTAGCAACGGCTCCGCATCGTCATAGCCAATGGGGAGCACTGGAATGCTAATCAGGTTGTCGGCTTGTGCTCTTTCAATTCGTTTTGCTTCTTCCGTAGCTCCTATATTCGGTGTCAACGGATCGCCAGGTCTGACAGGAAGGTCGAGTACTGAACCACGCTGCGCGCCTAATCCCGGTCTGAATGGCCCCTTGGGATACACATCTCCCTGGAAGTAGCCATCATCTTCAGGGTCAGAATAGATAATACATCCTATGGCTCCTTTTTCCTGCGCTACTTTGGGTTTTATCCCTCTCCAGGATCCTCCATACTTGGCAATTACGATTTTGCCTTTCACATCAATGCCTAGTTTCTCCAGTTCATCATAGTCACTCGGTACCCCGTATCCTACAAAAACCAATTCGGCTGTAACATCTCCATCAGCGGAGAAACCGTGATAAGTTGGTAACTGTTCTTTCAATTGACCGCTTGTCGCGTCTTCCTTCAACGCTGGTTCCACAAGCTTTGCCTTGAATCGGGTAGGACCCACCATTTCAAGAACCCTAACCTTTGGGGTCGGAAATAATACTTTATAAGTTTCAACTTCCGCTTCGTATCCCCAGCTTCTGAATTGATCGCGCATCCACATCGCATATTCCTTGCCCATTGCTGAGCCGAGGTGGTGCGGACGACCAGTGAGATGTTTCATCCATTGGTCAATATTGGATGTCTTTAAATAGCTATCGAATTTTTCCTCCAGGGCGAGCTCGGCTTTGGCGCCTTCCTCTGTGAACCCGAGAATTGACTTTTGCGAAAATCCCAGGTTCGTAATCAGGATCAACAGCAACACTAATAGATTCTTCATAGTATGGACAAAATAGAATTTTACGTTCTATCAAATATTGTTAGTCGATGGCAGATTTACCAACAATGTTTTACAATCGGCTTGACTGGTATTCCAATGAAATTAAAAAGGCGCCCAATTGAGCGCCTTTCTTATATCGGTTCTAAAGGTTATTTCCTTTTCATCACTTTTTCGACCGCATCTACAATATTGGAAGGGGCCAAACCATACTTTTTTAGCAGGTCGGTAGGCGTTCCACTTTCTCCAAATGAATCATTTACTGCCACCATTTCAAGTGGTGCGGGATTGAAACGAGAAAGCACCTGAGCCACGCTGTCGCCAAGCCCTCCATTGATTTGATGTTCCTCGCATGTCACTGCCCGGCCGGTTTTTGAAACTGATTTGATGATGGCTTCAACATCAAGCGGTTTTACCGTATGAAGGTTAATTAGCTCTACGCTGATACCTTTATCTGCAAGGATCGCTTCTGCTTCTATTGCTTGCCAAACCATATGGCCATTGGCGAAGATCGTAACGTCTTTTCCTTCAATCATTCGATCAGCTTTGCCAATCTCGAAGGGCTTATCTGCTGGCGTGAAGATGGGCCAGCTTGGACGGCCGAATCGCAGGTAGGCGGGACCTATATGTTTACCTAGCGCGATGGTAGCGGCCTTGGTTTGGTTATAGTCGCAAGGCACGATGACAGTCATGCCCGGAAGCATTTTCATCATACCCACATCTTCAAGAATCTGATGCGTTGCACCATCTTCACCGAGTGTCAAGCCGGCATGGGAGGCACATATTTTTACATTCTTACCCGAGTAGGCGATGGATTGGCGGATTTGATCGTAAACCCTTCCGGTTGAAAAGTTGGCAAAGGTTCCGGTGAAGGGAATTTTGCCCCCGATTGTCATGCCCGCGGCTATGCCCATCATGTTGGCTTCGGCAATACCGACTTGAAAAAACCTGTTTGGAAATTCTTTCTGAAAGGCGTCCATTTTGAGGGATCCTATTAGGTCAGCACACAGTCCAACCACGTTTTCATTGGTACGTCCCAATTCCAGAAAGCCTGCTCCAAAACCTGAACGAGTGTCTTTCTTTTCGGTGAAGGTAAACTTGGTCATTACAATGGATTTTCAGGCGCAATAATACCACATCCCGACCAAAAGGCCAGAATGTTAATGAGTTGTTAAGGCAGGAATTTTAACATTGATTAACCAACCTGTGACCGCAATGCCCGTTCAATGGAAAAACGAATAAAAGAATGACACTATCACGCTCAGACAGAAGATTGCTAATATGGTTTTTGGTCGCCTTAATCATCGCGATGCTCCCCTGGGTAGTGCTGGCACAAGCTCCCGCAAAGGAAAAATTCCATGCGCACAAGCCTTCAGAAGATATGTTCGGCTACACCCAAACAGTGAAAGTGGGCAACACGTTATACCTGTCGGGGATAACGGGCAAAGGCCCTATGAATGAGTCAATTCAAGGTGTCTATGAGCGGATCGGTAAGGCACTTGAAGCGGCCGGTGCCAATTTTAGCCATGTGGTGAAAGAAAACCTTTACACCACCAATCTGGACGAGGTAAAGAAATACAATGAGGTGAGGATGAAGTTCTACAACGGTGATCACCCCGCAGCCACTTGGGTTCAAGTCGACAGACTATTTAATCCCGATTACAACCTCGAGGTGGAGGTGATTGCGATAATAGATCCGAAGTGATTTCCTTGAAAAAATGTGATAGCATGTAAGTGGCGCTCCTCTTCTAGTCCTTGATTCGCAACCTGTGTTCGGTAAGCACTGAATACTTGTTCTGAAGCATTTCGTAATATTCAGAGATATTTTTGACAGATATCTCCACAGAGTCTTTTGACCCAAGCCGTAGCAGTAGTATTCCAGTATGATTCCGGTTGAATCGGAATACGAGCTCTCCAAAGTCTTTGTCCTCAGTGATTAGTAGCGCATTGTTGCTAACAGCAGTTCTTAGTACTTCCTCGTCAGAGATTGATACACTATTTTCAATAATTGAGAGAACTGAGAAGCCAGCCACTCTTAGGCCTTTTACTATTCTGTAATCAACGCTCTCGTCCGCTACAATTTGGAATTGCATCTAGCTACAGGGCAAAAATACGCTCATGCTTTGCGTTTTCGGAAGCAAACGCAAGGCATGCCCGAATAGCATCGGGCGAAAGCTTTGGGTACGCGGAAAGTAAATCTTCAAAGGAATAGTTTGTAGCGAGCTTCTCCAAAATCAGATCAACCGGGATTCGCGTTCCTTTTACTACTTGTTTCCCAAAAAGTACAGATGGGTCTGAGGTCAGGTAGTTCTTCCAATCAATCATAACACTTAAAGTTAGGCAAATTGAAACTAATAATCCCCAAGCGTTTCTTCCAACTGCCCAAGCGCCTGAGCAAGTTGTTCATCATTTGGTGCAACGCCATGCCATTTGTGAGATCCAACCATAAAGTCAACACCATGACCCATTTCTGTCGTCATCAGGTTCATGATTGGTTTTCCTTTGCCGGTGAGTGACTTGGCATGCTTCAGTGTCTTTATCACTTCCTCAAGATCGTTGCCATTGCTTTCAATCACTTCCCAGCCAAATGCTTTCCATTTCGCCTTCAGATCAAGCAGTGATAAAACTTTATCTACAGGGCCATCAATCTGCTGGCCGTTGTAGTCAATGGTTGCGATAAGATTATCAATTTTATTGTGAGCTGCATACATGGCAGCTTCCCATACCTGACCTTCTTGCTGTTCTCCATCTCCCATCAAAACATAGATGAGGTGGTTGTCATTGTTTAGTTTTTTTGTCTGCGCTGCACCGATCGCTACCGAAAGGCCCTGGCCTAAAGAGCCGGACGCTACCCGAACACCTGGCAGATGTTCGTGTGTGGCGGGGTGTCCCTGCAATCTTGTGTTCAGCTTTCTGAAAGTGGCAAGCTCTTTCACATCGAAGTAGCCTGAACGAGCCAGTGTGGAATACCACACCGGT
>DAORAG010000075.1:0-10043 GCA_035344095.1 Cyclobacteriaceae bacterium
TTTTTCCTTCTTGTTGCTTCTTTTGCTGGCCTTCGTGGCGGAGGCGCAGAGCCCCGGTGGAGTTTCTTCTAGTTTAAGATGGTGGCTCAAGGCAGATGCTGGCGTACTTAATCCCTCCCTCTCAGCTGCTGCCGATGGCGATGCCGTTGCAAGATGGAATGACCAGAGTGCCGTGGGAAATAATGCCACGCAGGGTACTGGTGGCAACAGACCCATTTTCAGAACAAATATTATCAACGGTTACCCTGTACTTCGTTTTTCTACTAATCAGTTTGTAGATGCAGGTGCTGCTCCAGGTATTACAGGTAGTTTTTATTTCTTTATTGTATTGAAGCAATCAAGCTTCACAGCCGGGGGAACTTCTGATGGAAGTGGTACTTATATTATCGACCGTACCTCTGCGACAAATGAACTCACCTCTTTTAAAATGGTGAATACCAACAAGTATTTTCTTCAAAAGAGAAATAACAATGGGTCGGGACTTGGAGGTCCAGTGTCAACTGCTTCTGCAACTACATCCGCGTTTGCAATCGTAGATTTCTATCGAAACTCCGGAACAGAATATGGATTGTTTTTAAATGGAGTTACCAACGGAACAAGTGGGGATGATGGGGGTACGTTGACTGGGCCAACGCTTCGCGTAGGGAGACACACCAGTACTACAAATGGAGGGCTGAACGGAGATCTTGCGGAGATGGTGGTTTATAATGCCAACATTTCCTCTACAGATCGGGCAAAGATTGAATCGTATCTGGCGATCAAATATGGCATAACCCTGGATCAAACTACGGGCACTAATTATGTGTCGTCAGCCGGTACAGTGATTTATCCAGCTCTCACGAGTCATGATGCGTATGACAACGACATAGCGGGTATTGGTCGGGACAATGCATCCGGTTTAAATCATGCTACATCTCGTAGTCAAAACAATTTGAGTATTATGACTGTGTCTTCGCCTTCATCGCTTGATGACGGTGACTTTTTGATTTGGGGTCACAATTCTCCGGTCATCTGGAATTCCAACAACACACCAGCTGGATATGCAAACCGACTTACCCGAGTATGGAGAGCTGCTGAAACCAATGATGTGGGAACGGTGTCTGTGAGTTTCGATTTGTCGACTTTGGGCATCGACACTTCCGACCCTAGCAAGTTTGCGCTTCTAATCGATAGTGACGGAAATTTCAGTGACGCTACCGCACACACCACTGGTCGATCAATAGTAGGAAGTGTGGTATCGTTTACATTGGCTTCCATTAACAACAATGATTACTTCACGCTAGCAACTGATAAGGTACCTGGGCCAGGTGGCGTGGCGGGCGCTGTCGTTTGGCTTCGCGCTGACATGAATGCTTATGTGGATGCCGGGTCAACCTTGGCTACCAATGGACAGACTGTGCAGCAATGGCATAATCAAGGAACAGCGACTTACAACGTAACGCAAAACACTGCCGGTAATCGGCCAACGTTCGTTACAAACGTCTTCAATTCAAATCCCGTGCTTCGTTTCACCTCAGGAGGAGCTATACATAAATTTTTAGATTTTGGTGCAATGGGTATCGCCTCATCAAGTGATCTCAATTTCATTGCTGTACTGCGGCCATCGAGTGTAGCCAACGCAGGCTCGGTGAGTGATGGTGCTGGTGGATATATTATTGATCGAAATAGCGGATCACCCTCGGGCAACCCGCTAGCTGGATTTAAATTAGTGACACCTGGCAATTTTGGTTACCAGAAACGCAACGATAGCGGTGGGGGCTTAGGGGGGATATCCACTACATCTTCAGCCAGCCTCACAGCACCACAACTTGTCGGGTACTATCGTGACTATGGCGTGAGATATGGAATGTACTACAATGGAAACCAGGAAGCTGCTACAGGATCGGACACTGATGGATCAATGACCTTACCAAACCTGAGAATTGGTGCACACTATGATGGGGACAAGGGGTATAACGGAGATTTTGCAGAGTTCGTTTTTTATAACAGCGATCTCAATGCCACTCAGCGCAATCTGATTAATAGCTATCTGGCCATAAAATATGGGATCACACTCGATCAGTCATCATTGACCAATTACACGGCATCTGATGGCACTGTGGTGTATCCCACTACGACCACGCACAGTACCTATAGGTTTGATATCGCAGGAATTGGTCGCGATGACGTATCCAAACTAAACCAGACACAATCCCGGAGCGTGAATACAGGATCGGTGGTAACAATTCAAAACCCAACTAATCTGACTGACCTGGAGTTTCTTGTGTGGGGTAGCAACAATGGAAGCATGACCAGTCCAAACACTGTTGATGTGGACGGTGCGTTGATTTTGCGCAGGTTAAGTCGGGTGTGGAAGATGGCCGAAACAGGCGATGTAGGAGCTGTTGATATTACCTTTGACCTGAGTGCAGTTCCTGGAAGCAAATCGCAATCTGATTTGAGAATGTTAATTGATAGAGATGGAGATGGCTTTAGCGACAATGATGTCGCGCCTCTGACGGGAACATTGGTCGGTTCAAATTTTACCGTGTCTGGTGTAAATCTTCAGCACAACGATTTTATTACTGTTGGTACAACAAGCTTTACCACACCATTGCCGGTGCAGTTGGTTGCTTTCGAGGCCAATTATCAGTCTCAGGTGGTTAGGCTCAACTGGAGAACTGAAAGCGAACTTAACAACGACTACTTTGTTGTAGAGCGTTCGAGCGATGGAGAAAATTTCGAGAGCCTCGGAACAACCAAAGGAGCTGGAACAGTTTCGTTTTCCTCACAGTATTCATTCACAGATGTTAGCCCGGTCGGGGGGAGGTCATATTACCGGCTTCGCCAGGTCGATTTTGATGGCGCTTATTCATTATCACCTATTCGGAAAATTGAGATTGATGATCAACTGACGGGCGTTTCCATTTCACCCAACCCTTCCGATGGTGGTCAATTCAGCATTTATAGGCAGGGTGATTCTGTAGAGCCATTAGCCATTGAGGTTGTTTCGTCTACCGGGGTTGTGGTCTTCCGTCAGTTACTGCCACCGCAGGAAAAGCAGATTGGGTTGGAAATAAGCCCGGATAGCAGACTGGCGACCGGGGTTTATATCGTTCGGTTGATTGGTAACTCCTCCATTTCTGTTCAGAAATTAGTTGTCAGATAGTCTAAGCTGGCTGGTCGTGTAAATCAGGAATAGTTAAATTTGCACTTTCCTTTGGCTCCGTAGTACAATGGATAGTATTTCAGATTCCCCTGCCTGCCGGCAGGCAGGGATTCTGATGGGGTAAATGATATATTTGTATGTCATAAAGAGCGAATTAAATGGCGACCTGTACGTGGGTATCTGCAAACAAGTCGAGGTTAGACTACGAGATCATAGTCAAGGAAAGAATAGATATACCAAGGGTTTGCGTCCGTGGCGACTAGTTCATCAAGAGATTTTTCCTGACTGGCTATCAGCACGAAAACAAGAAAAGTATTATAAGAGTGGATCCGGGAAAGAATATTTGAAAAGAATTTTGGCTCCGTAGTACAATGGATAGTATTTCAGATTCCCCTGCCTGCCGGCAGGCAGGGATTCTGATGGGGTAAATGATATATTTGTATGTCATAAAGAGCGAATTAAATGGCGACCTGTACGTGGGTATCTGCAAACAAGTCGAGGTTAGACTACGAGATCATAGTCAAGGAAAGAATAGATATACCAAGGGTTTGCGTCCGTGGCGACTAGTTCATCAAGAGATTTTTCCTGACTGGCTATCAGCACGAAAACAAGAAAAGTATTATAAGAGTGGATCCGGGAAAGAATATTTGAAAAGAATTTTGGCTCCGTAGTACAATGGATAGTATTTCAGATTCCGATTCTGAAGATACAGGTTCGATTCCTGTCGGGGCTACTTATTTTCCTATATATCACGGAACCTCCTTATTCGACAGTAAACTCAAGCGTTTCATACACATAGTTGCTACCCTGTACTCCCACAATCGTTACAACATAGGTTCCCGGAACATCGGATGCATAGTAGGTAAGTGAGCGAGTTTGTTGGCTGACGAGTATGTGAGGCACCCAGGCTAACTGCGTTCGCAAGTCGGGTTTGGTGTTAGCCGGTGGTTCGGGTGAGGTTGATTCCGTTCGTGGCTGAACCCTTACATAAGATTTTGTGGTTGACCCAAACAGATCGGCAGGCAGGTAGGCGTCAGCGAAGGTGAAGAAACCGATGGCTCCAGCGAATACCTCACCACCAATCGCAAACTGCTGTGGATAAATTTCGATGCGTTCTATTTTTAAGGGATCAAAATTCAAAATATCCTCATCGCCACACACTATGCCATTCAATGTGACCAGCGCTTTATTCATATCTCCTGTTCTGTTATCCATGTTTCGAACAAAGAACTCTCTTCGGTTATCCATTTTCCTGATGGTAACAGCAGGAATGTATTCAATGATATGATCTGCCATTGTGGGAAACCTGGCATAGTCGTCTAAACGATACGTCAGCTTGTCCTTATCGGCAAAAAAACCTTCAATTAGTGACGGTTCGCTGTTCCGATTTTCGTAGATGCTTTGAATCTGAACTTGCTGACTTTTCTCCACAAGCCAGGATTGTATATCAGTTTCCTGGAGTTGTAAGGGCACCCTTTCAACAAAGTCATAATTGTTGAGGAAGGCAGAATCTAAACTCACGGTCAGGTTGTTTGCCCCGGAGAAAATCAGTTGATCTGCCGGATACTTGGGATCAAGGGAAATTTTGAAAGTGCCATCGGGTTTGGCTGTTGCCGAGTAAACTTTATGTGACTCACCAATGGTAGTTAGATGAAATCTATGATTCGCTGTTGACTCTCCATTTTGGCCTAAAAGAGTGCCCTCGACTAATTCTCCTCTAAAGTCTGGTAGAAATTTGAGGCCTGGTATTATTTGGTTTGTTACCCTGCCCGATCTCATTGACAGAAATTGTCTTGTTAACTCACCCAATGGCCACTGTGTCTTTATAAAAGGAGTGACTGGTCCAAAGAAATGATTGGTCAGATTGTGTCCCTCATTTTCCAATGGTTGTTGTTTTTGAATAACAAGCGTTACGTTGATCGGCTCACCACTGCTAACTGTCAGGTTAATCTCTTCCCGAGATTTAAAGGCCAGTTTGTTTAGCAATAACTTTGCTTCAATACGATTGAAATTTTTGAATTCTTTGGCAGCTGAAAGACGGGAATTCAGTTCGAAGTTTGACAAGTGTAAATTACTTTCCTTATCTATCAGTGCAACACTGTACGATTCATTTTCTTTTGGCGAGAAGTCAATAGTACCATACCCACCCTTAGACTTAATATCGACTAATGTCTCAGATTCCTTGATAATTTTTAGCTGTCCGGGAACAATTTCGCCTTCTCTATTTTTGATTTCATACGCGATAGATCCATCCTCGCCACTTTTCGAAAAGAATTGAACGAAGAGCGAATCCTGGCTTTTAGTTTTTTCAAACAAGTTCTTTGGAATTACAGCATAGGGATTTAAAAGCGTAATCTTTCGTTGCGTGATGGCCTCAACCCCAAAATTTCGTTGCCACTTTGTGTACACGAGAAGCGTATACACTCCTGATTTCAAGTAGGACGGTAGATAGAGCGCGGCACTACCTTGCCCCTCGTACAGCTCTGTTTTCAATCGAATTGCCGGCTGATTATTTGGGTCAAGGAGTTCGAGATAAGCTACACGACTGATTAGAAATTGTTGAGGAGACACGTGGGCTGAAATGGCAACTTCTAATTCTTCTCCAGGAATAAATGCCGTTCGATTCAAAAAAACCACAAGCTCCTCTTGAGGAAGGTTAGCAAGGTCAGGAGATTGTGCGTACAGCGATTCCGCCAACGTCACCATTACACATGCCAGGACCAGTCCAATTGAATTTCTCATTCCCAGAAGTCAGGCCTTTTGTTTGAACCGTCATGATATGTGCAATCCGCGCACCTGATTTTGCAAAAGACTGCGGTTGCAGGAGACAGGAAATAACAAAGACTGTAAGCAAATTGGTTTCGCTCCATGAATTCGCCAATCTGGTCAGCCGGTAGCAATATGGGCTCTTCATTAAAACAGTTGACAAAAAATGGATCAAGCACGCGATACCCATCTTTTTGAAAATCCCTTGGCGCATAGAATTGACGTACTGTCCTTTCCTGAACTACGTCAAAGTACCCTAAGACGGTTTCCGTTGCGTTGGCTACGTTGTGAAGATTACCGGTAATGGTACCAACCTGTATATCAAAAAGGAATCCCTGATTGTTACTTTCGTTAATCATATTCCAAAACCGATATGACTCTTCCGTTAACGCAAACTGTTTGACCAAAATACTGTATCGCAATTTCAGGAATCCACTATCAGAGTGAAACCTGTGAATCGGTTGCCGTATGACTTCGTTCTCCCCATCGAGCAAGGCCTTGATATTGATATCTTTTGCTGAGTCTGAACTCCAGCAAATCTGAACTTGAAGTGAGTCATTAGGAGACCCAAGTTCCCTTATCACAAAATTGTTGCCTCCGGTCCAAAGCCATCGTGACGGCATGGGTACTTCCAGTTGATAAGTTGAGTTCCATTCCCAGCGAAAATATTTGACCTGGTCTGGGTTGGATCTTGAATCAATGTAGAAATTGAAAAATCCAGCAAACGGATTTGTGGGCGTTGGAGCAGGTTCAAATTCTGCATACAGTGAATCGAACTGTGGAGTGGGTACCATTGCGGTGGGATCAGACTGGTACTCGTCTCCTTCGCTGGTGATGATGTGTAAACTGTAATTGGTATTGGGCTGCGCAGCAAATGGATTACTGCTTTCATAATGCCCTGGAGAAGACTCCTGAAAGTTGAGGCGGTTCGCGTTTTCAGATTCAATCCATACTGTTGCACCGGTTACAGGTTCTGCCGCATCCATGCTGTTCAGTGGTTTTGTTCGTGACAGAATAACCATTTGTTTTTCTGGTTCGCTGGTAAGTCGGGCATCTACTACCAAAAGATCCTCCGTATCGATTTGCTCCAAATCAATTTCTGTGAGGCACATACTCATCAGCAGGAGTATGGACAGTAGGATGATATGGTTTGATATCCTTTTCAAATGGTGAGATTGTAGGTTATCGAAGGAATGGCCGTACCGAGTACAGACAGCTGATATCCTTTAATGGTTCCGTTTGAATTTGTGAAGAAGACAGAGTAAACATTCTTTCGGGCTAGCACGTTGTAAATTGAGATTGACCAATAGCCATGGCCAATTTTCTTAAGCTTGTGCGACCCTTCAATATTCATGCTTACATCAACCCGGAAATAGTTGGGGATTCTGTAGCTGTTGCGATCGGAGAAATGTGTGATCGGTACCCCATTAAGGGAGTATCTCGCAGAAGGGTAAGTAACCTTTCTTCCAGAAGTGTAGATTACATTCATCGAAAAACTAAATCTTCTTGTCTTTTTGTAATTGGCAACTATGCTGATATCATGAGGCTTTTCGAAGTTGGATGAAAAGTAATTGCCTTGGTTGATACGGTTTTCAGAAAATTGAGAATCAAATTTTTGCTGAGATCGGCTGTAGGTGTAGCCAATCCATCCATTCAGTTTTCCATTTGGTTTTCGTAGCAGAAGCTCAAGTCCGTAAGCGCGCCCGACTCCCTGGATAACGCCTGTTTCAAGCGTTTCGTTGAGCACTAGGTCGGCTCCGATTTTATAATCGAGAATATTGTCCAGGGTTTTGTAGTACGTCTCGGCCGAAAACTCAAGGTTCTTTTTTGGTAAATCACGATAGTAGCCGAGAGAGTATTGCACCGAGGTTTGAGGGGCGAAATTGGGATCCGATAATTTCCAGGTATCGGTGGGAGAAACAGAAACGGTGCTCGTAAGCGCGTGAATGTATTGCCGCATCTGTGTGACTCCTGCCTTGATAGAAGACTGGTTAGATAAAGAGTACTTGCCAGAGAGGCGAATCTCAGGGCCGTGATAGGTGTCAATCACATCCCCATCTTCAAAAGATACTGATCCAATTTGTGTACTGCTGTTTCTAGGACTTCCCGGTTGATAAAAATTAATGGTTCTGGCACCAAGTGCAGTAAAAAATGAATATCGAAGTCCGCCATACAATGTCAGAGCAGGGGAGACCTTAAATTCCTCCGATGCAAAAAATGCTTTCTCAAAACCTTTTTCTGTTTGCAGCTTGGCTGGGGTAATAACCGAAGCGCCAGTCGCAACCAACTCACCGGGATTTAGGTTGTACAACTTAGCCTCGATACCAAACTGGATGTCATGTTGCTCTGAGGGAAAGTAGTTGAATAGTGCTTTTCCAAACTGTTCATCAATTTTGAAGCCGTAGTTAAATGCAGTTTCCGGATTGGATTCGTAGTTTATAGAGAACTGATAAGTCCCCATGCCTGCACTCACGGTTGATGAAAACTTCTCGTGAATAAGATGGAACCATTCTAGTGATGCGTTTTGATTCGTGTATCGATTGGTTGAGTCGGTTGACAGTTTGTATTGATCATGACTGTAATATCCGCTAATGCTAATGGAGTTACTCGCTCCATAAGAATGATGAAGATTGACCGCGAAGTCTGAGAAGGAAGGGCTACTTCTCTTAAGTGTTTCGTTGGGTACTCTTTTGATGATCCAGTCTGAATAGGTAGTTCTGGCGCCTACCATCAATGAGGTTTTATCCTTGATTAGGGGAATTTCCATACTTGCCTTGGTTGTGACTGGACTCAAACCCAGTTTCGCAGAGAACTTTTCTTTGTTGGCCACTTTCATTTTCATGTTCAATAAAGAAGAGAGCCGCCCTCCATAACTTGCCGGAATCCCGGACTTGATCAATTCAGAACTGCCGGTAATGTCAGCATTGAAACTGGAGAAGAACCCAAAAAAATGAAAGGGGTTGTAGATCGTGGCATTGTTGAGAAGGATAAGATTTTGATCAGTTTTTCCACCTCTTACATTGATCCCGGCTGATCCTTCCCCCACTTGCTGAACTCCAGGAAGTGCGAGTGCAGCCTGTATGATATCATTTTCACCCAGCACTTTAGGTACATTCTTGAGGCTTTCCATGTTTAATGTGATGGAGCCCATTTGCGTGCTACTGACGTTAGCATTTCGATCGGAAGTAATCACCACCTCTTCGAGTAGTCGAGGCTCTTCTTCTAACCCAACGTTCAGGGTGCCGTTAGAAAACAGGATGATGTTTTGTCGTTTGACCTTCATTCCTGAATACTGAATCAACAACGTGTGGTCACCTGTTGGTAAACGAATGGAAAAAAAACCTTGTGCGTCAGTTGTTGTGTGTGAGTCGGAACCTTCTTCAAAGATGAGCGCTCCCTGAACTGCCTCACCTGTGGAAGCATTTTTTACGTAACCGGCTATCTGTGCCGTGTTGCCCACCGTCATGAGCGATCTGTTGCCGATAGGTACTGTTTCTTTTCGGTCTCCAATGTATTCTCTTTCGAAAAGATATTTTGTTTGAGGGATTGAAGAGAGCGTGTCGAAAGTAAGGGAGTTCGTTACACTGATATCACCGGTAAGGATGATTGAATTGTTGACAACGATGTGATTGATGCCCAGAGGTGATAGCAGTGAATCGATCAATTGGGTCAGCTTCAGGTTTTCATAGTTGCCACTGAAAGTGAGACTGTCAAGCCATTCCTCTCTGAAGAAAATTGAGTAATCGGTTTCTTTGTCGATAGACTTGAGCGCGTCAACGGCCTTGGTGTTGCTAAACTTGAAAGAGTAGGTTGGTGTTGATTGACCAAGACAATCGAAGGCGCTCACCACCACGAGCGTCCCCACCAAATAGAGCAGCTTTAGTTTATCGTACCCTCTCATCAAATCTTCTAACAAACTCCGTCAGTAAGTCTCTTTTTCTCAAATTGAACTTTGCCTCATGAGCGGTGATCTCTTTTGCTATGGACTTGGCATCAGGCGTCACTTGCCGCAATGATTTTTTGTTGATCAGCGGAATCAATTCCGTCTCAGCCAGAAGATAATACTTCACAGATTCCTCAAAATGGTAGCCATCTGACTTTAACCGCTGAAACTTTTGCCGCTTGGCCA
>DAORAG010000076.1:0-9982 GCA_035344095.1 Cyclobacteriaceae bacterium
ACCTTACTCGTCAAGTTGCTAACGGGCATTGAGGGCTTGTTCGATTTGTTGGATAAATTCTTCAGGAGTGCCGGATTTAAATCCATCCCAGGTTTTTAGAATTTTCCCGTTTTCATCTAACAACAAAGTCAAGGGAAATTTTCCTTGGGGGTTATATTTTTCGGCCAGTGCTTCATTGTGCTTTACTTGCTTTGGCTCAAGTTGATTTTTCTTTGATCGGGGAAAGTCGGCACGCACCAATACCAGTTTCTTGTTGGAGTAGGCAATGAAGGTGTCTTTTTCGAATATATCTCGGGTCATCTTGATGCATGGCCCACACCAATCAGAACCTGCAAAGTTCAGGATAATGGTCTTGTGTTCTTTCTGCGCCTGGGCCTTGGCCAGGTCAAAATCATAATGCCAATCCGGACCAGGGGACGCTATGAAGACCGCTGACAAAAGAATGGATATTATCATCATTTAAGGTTTAAGCGTTGATACGAAACATCAAAATTAGGCTCCTGGTTCGTGTGATCTATGATCGAGATCAGCTTTTACAACTAATGTTGGCTTAACGCCAGTCCTTCTTGCCGATTGCTTTGAACAGGTTAATAATTAGACGCAAAACTGTCAATTTCATTTTGAGGCATTTTTCAGAAATAATTCAGATTTGATTTGATCCCACCGGACTATTACGGTAAGGCGATATCACGGAATGTAAAATACCCAGTGGCACGGATGGTTTTAGGCTATCATGGCCTGTAATCTTGTTCCTATGCGCAACGGGGGTATCTTTGGATTCTGGAAACGGAAACCGGCATCAATGAGAATTCTTCTGGTAGATGATCACGCCATTCTTTTGGATGGTGTAAAAAGCCTTCTGGAAAATGATGGACGAAAAGTTGAGTTTCAGGCAAATACTGCCGAGGAGGCGCTCTCTCTGTTGAAGAAAAATCCCGTTGACTTAATGATCACTGATTTTAATATGCCGGGAATGGACGGGCTGTCGCTCATTCATGCAGCGAAACGCCTCGACAGCAACATCAAAATAATCGTACTCAGCATGCATGATGAAGTACATTTAGTAAAGGAGATTTTGAAAGCAGGTGTGAATGGCTACGTGCTTAAAAAAGATACACGGAGTGAATTGCTCAAGGCGGTGCGCGAAGTGGAAGAAGGCAATATCTTCCTTAGCAAGGACATAAATAAGATGTTGATTGTAAATCTCCAGAATCCCGATGAAGGCAGACTGCTGACCGACCGGGAAAGAGAAATTGTGAAACTTATTGCCAAGGAATACACAAACAAACAAATCGCTGAAGAGCTCTTTATCAGCGAAAGGACGGTGGAGACCCACCGAAAGAATATTTTTAAGAAGACCGGAACAAACTCTCTGGTGGGTCTGATCAAATTCGCTTACGCCAATAATTTGATCTGAAGCTAGAAGGCAACATCTGTAAAGGCGCCCTCAGAGTTGAACGGAACACCAGCCGAGTTTACATCCCGCTCTGTTTCAAAAATAAATACCCCGGAAATTATTCGGGCATTCCGATCCAGTTTGGTTAATGTGACTTTAATAGAGAATGTCTGGCTATGACCTGGTCCGATTATAAAGACATTATCTGGATAGGTGTATTCTTTATCTGTTACCAGTTCGACATCGTCTCCCACGTTCAATTTAAAGTTGGTAAATGTGCTTGTGAGGGCAATCAGAAATGATTCGTCCCCGTTGACGGTATCTTTACTGTAGCTCTCAATTGAAGCGTGGGCACATTCAGTACCTCCGTTGTAGGTAAATCTGGCGTTCTTGTCGCAAGAGAATTCATCATCGCTGCCGCAGGCAGCAAGCAGGGGAAAAGCAATGTAGAATAGTCGTTTCATGGATCTTAAATTTTCAGACAAATAAGGCGCACGACAAGAAAATCAAAATACCCTCGTCCCCTGATTTTGGAATACCGTGAAGTCCCCGGTAGGTGGCATCCGTGCCAGTGGGTATATGAAAATGCGTGCCACAGCGGATTTCACTCACCCAAACCCGCAGTGACCTTAGCAGAAAATATTTAAACCCATGAAAAACATCTTATTTATCTCTCTGCTTAGCCTGGCCTTTGCTGCCCAAGCGCAGAAAGACTGGTCGACCGTTGACTTTATAAAGGAGGGAAAAGTGGACACCAAAGGGCTTGGTAAGTCCTTTAAGTCAACCCCGGTCTTTGTCAACGACTATTATATCATGCAAGCTTCCATGATGAAGGGCTCATCACAGGCCGGAGTTATGCAGAAGCAAGGTGTAGGATCTGTATTTTCTGAAGCTTCCCTAGCAGGCGTAAGCAAGGAAGCATTGCAATCACTTATTGAAGAAATACACGGACAATTGATTCAGGAAATGAGGGGTGCAGGTTTGGAAGTAGTGGATGGAGAGGCCTTGCTGCAAACAGATTATGCTCAAAGCAAAAAAGGAGACAAGAAAGCCTTCTCTGGAAAAACTGACGGCACAGTAGTTTTCGACAAACTAAACCCCATGGATGCAAATGGCTATGACATCAAAGAAGTGAATTACTTCAGGCCAAAAGACAAAAACGCATTCTACACCAGCGCGACCATTCCTGGTAATTTTTATGCGAAGATGTCTTCGAAAGAGAAGGTAACGTTGATGAGTGTTGGCTACATTATTCGATTCGCCAGTTTTGAGGGGTCAAAGACAGTTTCAAAAAATAAGTTGACAACAACTGCTGGTCTTTCCATTATGCCCGTAATTATGATCACCAACCCAAGTGGAGCTTTCTCGTGGATATCATTTAAGAAGCCAATTGAAGGCAACAATGACTGGAGCAACGGATTGGTGAAGATTGATTCACGCGATGGATCCTACTGGGGACTTTCATCAAAGGGTGAATATGCTATTGAGGCAAACGAAGCAAAGTACATTGCTGAACTGAAAGATTTACTTACCAACCTTCAGAAGGACATAGTGGACTTGATCAAGTCGGAGATTTGATAGGAGATAATTCAAAGGCTGACTCAAAAGTCATAAAGTAACCGTCATCGCGAGTGAAACGTGGCGATCCCATTTAGGTAGACCATATTCGGAGGGATTGCTTCACTGGGTTCGCAATGACGATTAGACTTTGAGTCAGCCTCTTATTGGGTATAGTTTCCGATTCTAATAATATCTGCAAAGACTCCGGCAGCGGTTACTTCTGCCCCAGCCCCCGGACCGCGAATCACCATCGGGCGTTCATGATATCGTTCAGTGGTCAGCAATATGATGTTGTCGCTTCCAGACAGCGCGTAGAATGGATGTTCCGGTCCGACCGCATTCAATTTCACATTTACCTTCCCGTTCTCTAATACAGCCTGGTACCTCAGTTTTTTATTTTCTGATTCGGCTGCCTTTCGCTTGTCCTCAAATGACGAATCAAATGAGATAAAGTCTTTCAAGAATGCTTGAACATCGTTTCCATCACGAAGTTTTTCAGGCACAAGGTTCTCCACTTCCACATCTCTTAATTCAAGGTTCATTCCGACTTCCCTTGAAAGGATGAGAATTTTGCGTGCTACGTCCATGCCACTTAAATCATCACGGGGATCAGGTTCTGTGAAGCCTTTTTCTTTTGCTTCAACCACAACATCACTGAACCGTTTTGTTCCATCAAACGAACTGAAGATATAATTGAGTGTGCCGCTCAACACCGCCTCAATGCGAATTACTTTGTCACCACTCAATAAAAGATCATTGAGTGTATTGATCACAGGAAGACCCGCACCCACGTTAGTTTCGTACAAAAACTTTACTCCTCTGTTCCTGCAAATGTTCTTCAATTCAAGATAATAGTTGAAGTTGGAAGATGCTGCCTTCTTGTTGGGGGTAACGATTGAGATATTTTCACCGAGTATAGTATGATAGCTTTTGGCAATTGTTTCATTGGCAGTGCAATCCACAAACACGCTGTTGGATAGATTTAATGTATTCATCTTCGAAAGAAATGAAGGCAGGTTCATAGGCTCACCCAGTTCATCAAGTTGATCCGGCAGCGAATTCGGATCAATACCCTCTGTATTGAACAACATCTTTCTGCTGTTTGCGACTCCCGCAATTTTGATATCGAGGTGATGATCTTCCGACAACTTTGTGTATTGATCTCTGACCTGTCGAATCAATGCCTTGCCAATCAGGCCAGTGCCTGCAATGAATAGATGAATTGTCTTCAGGTGAGAGAGGAAGAAGGCATCGTGTAACGTGTTCAGTGCCTTGGCAACGTCAGCTTGTTGGATGACAGCTGAAATATTGAGTTCAGATGAACCCTGAGCAATCGCACTCACGTTGATGCCATTTTTCCCAAGGGCATTGAACATCCTGCCGCTCGTTCCGGAATGATGCTGCATTCCTTGTCCAACGGCAGCGATGATGGCCAGGTCCTCCGTTACTTTTACCTCATCGACCAGGTCATCTTTTATCTCATATCTGAACTCGGTCTCAATCGCTGCCTTCGCCTTCATGCTATCCCTACTGTCAACAGCAATGCAAACGGAGTGCTCAGACGATGCCTGACTGATGAGAATTACATTGATATGTTGGTCAGCCAGTGCCCCGAAAAGTCTTTTGGAAAAGCCAACCAGCCCTAGTAGTCCTCCTCCCTGCACATTGATAAGCGATATTTTGTTGATGGATGAGATCCCTTTAACGAGTTGCCCATTGCCAGACTTTGCTTGAATAAGGGTTCCAGATCCTTTTGGATTAAATGTATTTTTTATTCGGATTGGAATCCTGTTAGCCATAGCGGGCAGCATGGTAGCAGGGAAGATAACCTTCGCGCCAAAGTGCGATAGCTCCATCGCTTCCTCATAACTCATCTCAGGCACTGTGAAACTTTTCTTAACTAGGCGTGGATCAGCCGTCATCATTCCATCCACATCGGTCCAGATTTCCAGTTCTTCAGTCTTCAGCGCTCCGGCAAAGATGGCTGCGGTATAGTCTGAACCGCTTCTACCTAGCGTTGTTGTCTCGCCTGTGTCAGCTGTAGCAATAAAGCCAGTGATTACCTGAAGGTTTTCATTTTCATGGAAGTGAGATCGAATATTTTCATTGGTCAGTTCGAAATTAACTTTGGCGTTGCCGAAATGATTATTCGTACGAATAAGTTTTCGAGCATCAAGGTACGCGGCTGAAAAGCCGTTGGCATTTAGAACCTCGCTGATAATATACGCAGACAGTCGCTCGCCAAAACTCATTATGTAGTCCAGGGTTCGGGGTGTGCGCTCTCGTACGAGGTAGATGCCAAAAACCACATTTTCAAGTTTGGTAATTCGAAGATTAACTTGGTGAATTACTGCGTCTTGTTGCTCATTTGGAATCAGCGCCTTCACCGTATCAATATGTCTCGACTCGATCTTGCTGAGAACACCTTTGTACGTACTATCTCCATTCAGTGCCAGTTCGCTGGCGTGAATTAGTTGATCGGTTACACCGCCAAAGGCGGAAAAGACTACAGCTATTCGCCCGTGGGATTCATTGCGAAGAATTTCTACAACATTTTGGATTCTGTCAGGTGTGGCTACTGAGGAACCACCGAATTTTAGAATTTTCATTTTTTCAAAAAGTATAATAATGACGAACGTCTCGTGACGAACGCGATGTGACTAAAGGGTGATATGGTGTTGGCTACGGGTTACCCCGTAATAGTGGTAGAAGTAATACAGGCAGGTGAGCAGAGATTGCCTGTAAGCTGTGACGTTGTGAATTCGATATAAGCTGAATTGATAGACACGACTTTGGTTAGATCAGGTATTCAAATAAGTTTTCGTGTTGATTGACAAGGGTGTAGTTAATTTCCCCATTGTCCATTCTTTCAATCAATGAATTAAAATCATCTTGTGACTTCACTTCTATTCCAATCAGTGCTGGACCAGTCTCTTTGTTATGTTTCTGTATAAACTCAAAGCGAACGATGTCATCGTCAGGACCAAGGATGTTATTGACGAACTCTTTTAACGCTCCAGGCCGCTGTGCGAAGCGAACAATGAAATAATGCTTTAGCCCTTCATGCAATAGAGATCGCTCCTTTATTTCTTGCATGCGATCGATGTCATTGTTTCCACCACTTACAATACAAACGACATTTTTACCCCTCAGATCGCCTTGATACAAATCAAGCGAGGCTATAGTCAATGCGCCTGCCGGCTCAGCTACGATGGCATCTTCATTATAGAGTTGCAAAATCGTTGAGCTCACTTTTCCCTCAGGCACAAGAATCATTTCTTCTATCGCGTCCTTGCACACTTCGAATGTGATATCTCCTACTTTCTTGACAGACGCCCCGTCAACGAAATTTTGAATGCGCTCAAGGATTACGGGTCGTCCTGCCTCCAGTGCCGCCTTCATTGAGGGTGCTCCTTGTGGCTCAACACCGACAATTTTGGTTTTTGGACTAAATGTTTTTGTGTAATGAGAGACCCCTGCGCACAATCCCCCACCGCCAATAGGAACGAAGAGTACATCAACATCTGGTTGTTCCTGAAATATTTCCAACGCAACTGTTCCTTGTCCCTCAATTATTTTCTTGTGATCGAAAGGTGGTATGAATGATTTGTTGTTCTCTTTGGCATAGGCTATTGCTTGTTGTTGACATTCATCGAATGTGTCGCCTATCAACACAATCTCAATGTTGTTGCCACCAAACATTTTCACCTGGTTGATCTTCTGCTTGGGTGTGATGGCCGGCATGTAGATCACTCCGTGAATGGATAACTCACGACATGCAAAAGCTACACCTTGAGCGTGATTGCCAGCGCTGGCACATACGATACCATTGAGCCGTTGATCAGCGGATAGGCTCTGGATCAGATTGTATGCACCTCTGATCTTGTAGGAGCGCACCACCTGGAGGTCTTCCCGTTTCAGATAAAGATTGCATCCATACTTTTCCGATAGCTTGCGATGATATTGCAGAGGCGTCTTGATAACTACCTTTTGCAACACCTCGTGTGCTGACTCAATATCGATGGTTTTGTGGATGGCTTCAGTCATGAATTTTCGATTACATCAACAGTTGACAAAGGCATGCTGATCAAGCCTCTGTCAACTGCCAACTGTGAAATGTCGACTGGTTTAGTCGATCATACTTTCTTCTACACTTGCCTTCTCAGGTCTTAGCTGACGGACAGCTGCACCCGCTTGCCACAGTTCACTTTCGCGAAGTTCTTTCAGTTCTTCTGCAAGTTTTTCACGATAGTTAGGCTGGCTGCAAGTGTCGATAGTCCGCTTCGCCTCCTGGCCACTGGCAACGCTTTCATAAAGTTCTTTAAACACAGGTAGCGTAGCAGCTTTGAATTTTTTCTTCCAGTCCAACGCTCCGCGCTGTGCAGTAGTTGAGCAGTTCGCATACATCCAGTCCATTCCATTTTCTGCTACGAGCGGCATGAGGCTCTGTGTCAGCTCTTCCACAGTCTCGTTGAATGCTTCTGATGGTGTGTGACCTTTTGAACGCAATACCTCATACTGCGCTTCAAATATCCCGGCAATTGCTCCCATCAAGGTGCCGCGCTCACCAGTTAAGTCAGAGTACACTTCCTTTTTGAAATCAGTTTCAAACAAGTAACCTGATCCTACACCAATGCCCAGGGCGATTGCTTTTTCTTTGGCTTTGCCTGTTGCATCCTGAAATACAGCGTAGCTGGAATTGATTCCTTTTCCCTGTTGAAACAGTCTGCGCACGCTGGTTCCTGAACCTTTTGGCGCTGCCAACACAACATCAATATCCGCGGGAGGAATGATTCCAGTTTGTTCTTTGAAAGTGATACCGAAACCGTGTGAGAAGTATAGCGTCTTTCCTGCTGTCATGTGAGGCTTGATGGTTGGCCATAATGCGATTTGGCCCGCATCTGAAAGCAAGAATTCTATGATAGTCCCCTGCTTTGCTGCCTCCTCAATATCAAAAAGTGTTTCGCCTGGAACCCATCCATGTGCTACGGCTTTGTCCCATGTCTTGGATCCTTTGCGTTGTCCAACAATTACGTTGAATCCATTGTCGCGAAGGTTAAGTGCTTGCGCAGGACCTTGAACACCGTAGCCTATGATAGCAATGGTTTCGTTGCGCAATACTTCCAACGCTTTATCCATAGAGAATTCTTCACGCGTTACCACTTCTTCCATAACGCCTCCGAAGTTAATCTGTGCCATAATCTGGTTTTGTTTTATTTGTCAATAGTTAGTTTAATACAACCTCTTTGTTATTCAGTTCGCTTAGTTCATAGTAGCGTTCACAGCCAGCTTGGTAGTTGGCATACTCTACTTCAATGAGTTTTTCCATTTGATGTTTTACTTTCTCCATCATTTCGGATGATGTGTAAAGCAGGAGTGTGGCACCACCTTTGTGAAAATCTTCAGCGATCTCGTGTGCAATGAGCTTTTTTATCCTCACCCTTCTGCGATTGAGCACGTTGACGATGCGATTCAGGATTGAGAAATTATTCTCAGCTGCAATCTCCAATGTAAAATCCTGTTTTATCATGTTGCGATGATTTGTTGTCAGTTCTTTGGTTCGAGTAATACTTCTGAGACACCTGCTCCTGCGGGTACCATAGGGAATACGTTGTCTTCCTTGCCCACCACCACTTCAAGAAAACTTGATGTATTGCTTTCCAAAAGTTTTTTTAACGCGGGCACTAAATCCGTTCTTTCTTCTATTCTGTGAGCTGGTATGTTATAGGCTTGTGCCAGTTTTACAAAGTTGGGGTTCTTCATCTCGGTGGCGGAATATCTCTTCTGATGAAAGAGTTCCTGCCATTGCCTTACCATGCCGAGGAAACTATTGTTGAGTACTATTATTTTTACCGGGATCTCGTATTGCATGATGGTGCCCAGTTCCTGTGCCGTCATTTGAAATCCGCCATCCCCGATTACAGCTACAACCTGAGATTTAGGTTTTGCCAGTTTGGCGCCCATGGCTGCGGGCAATGCGAATCCCATTGTGCCTGCTCCACCAGAAGTGATGTTGGTTCTGGGATCTTTGTACTTGAAGTAGCGAGAAGTCACCATCTGATGCTGGCCTACATCAGTAACAATTACTGCTTTTCCCTTTGTAAGGTCAGAAAGGTTTTTGATTACTTCCGCCATTCTGATCGATCCGGTTGCATTGAATTCTCGTTGCTCTATCTTTTCTCTCTCTAGTTTGTCGAGTTTGGCAAAGCTGTCGATCCAGGCCCAGTGTTTTTTTGGCGCGCACATTTCAGTGAGAGCCGTCAGGGCTTCCTTCGCATCTGCATGAACGGCAACATCGGCTTTGATTATTTTATTAATCTCTGCTTTGTCAATCTCGATGTGAACTACTTTTGCCTGCTTTGCATATTTGGCAACGTTGCCCGTAACGCGATCATCAAACCGCATTCCCAATCCAATCAATACATCGCATTCGTTGGTATTCACGTTAGGGCTGTAGTTTCCATGCATGCCCAGATAGCCAACATAGTTGGGGTGATCTGTTGGGAAACTTCCAAGACCAAGAAGCGTACAGGCAACGGGTATTCCGGTTTTTTCAGAAAAGGCAATGAGCTCATCAGTCGCACCGGAGAGCAGCACACCCTGACCGGCAAGTAGATAAGGTTTCTTGGCGTTGTTGATGAGTTCAGCAGCCTCTTCAATTTGTGAAAGCTGCAGTTGAGGCTTGGGGTTGTAAGTTCTTACGTTATCGCATTTGGCATATTCGAATTCATCAAGTACTTCGTTTTGGGCATTCTTGGTGATATCGATCAGCACGGGCCCGGGTCTCCCTGTTTTAGCAATGTAAAAAGCCCTCGCGACTGACGAAGCGATATCTTTCGCTTCCGTGATTTGTACATTCCACTTTGTAACGGGATTGGTAGTGTTCACCACATCAATTTCCTGAAACGCATCTGTGCCCAACAAGTGCGAAAAAACCTGACCTGTAATACAGACGATCGGTGTAGAGTCAATCAACGCGTCAGCTAATCCTGTAATCAGATTGGTTGCACCTGGACCTGACGTAGC
>DAORAG010000077.1:0-9960 GCA_035344095.1 Cyclobacteriaceae bacterium
ATTTTTCACAGTTGGAATCAATTCTTCAAGTTCTTTCCTGATCCACTCTATTCTGTCGATCATCTCCACTACGGTGTTCATGGCATCGCGTAATTGCAATGAAAAAGCCACTTGCTCCTTTATTGATTCGATCGTCCCCTCGGTGCTTGGGTCTTTTAGCACTTCAAGCTCTTTGGTGATTTCGATCTCACCAATTTTTAATCGGGTTTTATACTTTCCAGGGGCCACTCGCGGTCCCAGTTGCCCCTCCCACAAATCAAGGTCCCATGTCACGAGCGGTCTCCAGCCTTCTCCATTCATTTGCACCCAAGGCCGACCGGAAGGTTTCGTTCTTAACTTGGGCTTGAACGTAGGCTCATACCTCAAATCCCACCAAACCCTGTTTACACCTTTCAGTGAAGTCCCTTTCAGCACACGAATCATTTCATCCGATTCGTTTAAAATTTCAATCTGTACTTTTTCACTCAACGAGTCTTTCAAATAGTAGTTTACCGGTACCCCATAAGGTGGATTTTGTCCTGAGTTGAAACTTGGCGCATCAGTCTTAATTGCTTCTACTTCCTGAAAACGATACGACTTTCTGATATCAAATGCATGTGCAGCAGAGCCCATCACCTGTTGGGAGAACTGCCGGATCGGACTAATATCATCAAGAATGTAATAGCCACGTCCATAGGTGGCTACCACCAGGTCATCAAAATTCTCCTGAATGGTTAGCCAATATACCGGAGCTGGCGGCATGTTGTTCTGTAATCGAAACCAGCTTCCGCCATCATTGGGAGAAACATACAATCCATTGTCGGTACCCGCGTACAAAAGACCTCGCTGCTTGGGATCCTCCTTTACAACATGAATGAAACTCAGAATTGACTTTGGAATGCCATCACTGATTTTCTTCCAAGTCTTCCCATAGTCGGATGTTTTGTAAATGTATGGATCGAAGTCCCCCATCTGATGCATGTCGACTGCGATGTAGGCAGTAGCTGCATCGTATCTTGAGGGTTCTACATTTGCTATCGTTCCCCATGCAGGCATGTTCACGTTCCTGGAAACATTAGTCCATGTCTTTCCTCCATCACGAGTAATGTTCACCTGCCCATCATTAGATCCAACCCATATCAATCCTTTTTCGATTTTAGATTCTTCAATAGCAAATAGTGTTGATCCGTCAAACGTCATCAGGTTGTCAATTGCTATACCTCCCGAATTTTGTTGGTGGGATTTATCATTGGTTGTCAAATCCGGGCTTATGATCTGCCAACTTTGTCCACCATCATCAGATTGATGAACATATTGACTTCCTACATAAACGCGATGAGGCGTATGCGGTGAAAAGCTCAACGGAAAATTCCAGTGCCAGCGGTATTTCAAGTCAGCTGGCTTCCAGCCATACCCCGCTTCCGGCCACACGCGTACTTCACGAGAATGTCCGGTTCTCAGGTCGTGGCGTTCAAGGCCGCCATCATAACAGCCTGACCATATTATATTATTGTCAAATGGGTCTGGTCTTGCAAAGCCACTCTCGCACCCCCCTACTCCGCGCCATAACCCAACGGGAATGTATCCTTGCAAGCTGTTGCTTGGACCACGATACGACCAGCCATCCTGACGGTTGCCATAGACATAATAAGGAACCTGATTGTCAACCTCCACATGGTACATCTGCGCAATCGGCAGCACCACCCGCAAAAATGTTTTCCCTCTGTTCAAAGAAATACTGGCACATCCATCATGTGCCACCATCATGCGATCCGCGTTGGTTGGATCAATCCACATGTCGTGATTATCGCCCCCACCGCGGGGTGGTTTCTTCTCCAATGTCTTTCCCCCATCAAGGGATTGAGAAAATCGAACACTCATAAAATAAAGCTCATCCGGATTATCGGATGACACAGCCATGCGGGTGTAGTAGGGAGCGCGCTCAGCCATATCATGATTATTGTTCACGAGCTCCCATGATTCGCCTCCATTGTCGGTGCGATACAACGCTGGGCTCTTGTCTTCAAACAATGCATAAACTCTTTTAGGGTTGCTAGGAGCAACAGCTACTGCCGTCTTTCCAACTGGATGATCTTTTCCTCCGGGCAGTCCTTTAGTCGTCATTGACTCCCAGTGATCACCTCCATCTGTGGAGCGATAAATTCCACCGCCAGGTCCGCCACTAGTCAATCCCCAGGTATTGATGTGTATTGACCACATCGCTGCATAAATTATGTTTGGGTTTTGAGGATCAATTGACATATCAGCGGCTCCGGTGTTCTCGTCAACAAACAATACCTGCTGCCATGTCTTACCGCCATCCTTTGTGCGATATACACCACGGTCCTTTTGTGGACCATAGGTATGACCCAAGGCTGCAGCGTAGATAATATTTTCATCTTTTGGATGAACAATTACTCGCCCAATCCGACCGGATTTTTCCAGTCCCATGTTTGTCCAGGTTTTTCCGGCATCAGATGAATGATAAATCCCATTTCCGATGGAATGCGCTGGCCGGATAACAAAGGTTTCACCTGTCCCTGCCCAAACAGATGAATGATTGGTGGGTGCAATCGCCAGTGAACCAATGGATGAAACATCTTGCTTATCGAAAATCGGATTCCAACTGACACCTCCATCTTCTGTTTTGAAAATACCACCTGAGGCCGCACCAATATAGTTGACCATTGGGTTGCCCGGCTCTCCAACAATGGCTATCGCACGGTTGCCCTCCGGGCCAATAAACCGATAGCGCATCTCACTAAACAAAGCTGGGTCATATGTTTGTGCAAACGAAGCGACTGAAAAGCAGAGGAATGTGAGGATGATTGGTTGTATTTTTTTAGGAATAAACTTTATCATTGCGTTCTGATTTTTGGCGTTGTCTGATTTGGACGCTGAATCTATGCAAATGTTTGTTCTGAAGTACTACAAATGGGGTGACCGGTAGTTTTACCCTTAGTTCAGAAATAAATAATATGCTTATGGATGAAAAAAAATGGTCCTCATTTACCAAGCGAATCCCGGTTCGGGCCAGCATCGAAAACGTATTTCGAGCCTGGGCATCTCAGCAGGGTCTCGAGAGTTGGTTTTTGCGCAAAGCCGAATTCACCAAATCAGACAACACACTCAGAAATCGAGAAGAATTGGTGCAGCAAGGAGACACGTTTCTATGGCTTTGGCATGGCTACCCTGACAACGTGAACGAAAAACGGGAGGTGATTTCGACCAACGGAACGGATAAATTACAATTTACCTTTTCGGGAGGTTGTCTCGTCACGATCAGCCTAAGTAAAGCAGAAGACTTTACCGTCTGTGAGTTAAAGCAAGAGAACATCCCGCTGGATGAAAACCCAGTCACTAATCTGTATATAGGTTGTGGTGAAGGCTGGACCTTCTATCTCGCTAATCTGAAGTCAATTCTGGAAGGTGGAATTGACCTAAGAAATAAAAGTTTGACATTGACACAGGTTATTAACTCTTAAAGGTTCATGAAGCGAATTGTTTTCTATTGTCTAATTGTAGTTGCATTGCTGCAATCATGTGAAGAACGAAAAAAAGTAGAAAAGGGAGTCACTTTTGAAATGGCCGTTGACCGAAAGTACGCACTTTCGTTCGTGCAGTATGGGCTAAAACTCGACATCCCGAACAATGCGATTGATCCGATAACCGGACGAAACTACATCTCTTTCAACTATCGCCAGAGCGATCAGCGTTACCTCTATCTGGATTTCAGTGCAACACCTGACAAGCTGAAGAAGATGATTGTCAACGGCCGTCAGGAAAAAATCATTTTTGAAAATGAACATATCGTAATTCCGGTCAGTCTGTTGAAGCACGATGACAACGTGATTGAAATTGACTTCATCGCAGGCGATCTTTCACTTAACCGAAATCCAGATTACCTCTACACGTTGTTTGTACCCGACCGGGCCTCTACTTGTTTTCCTAGTTTTGATCAGCCCGACATTAAGGCCTCTTTTTCTCTTGAACTCACCGTGCCTCCAGACTGGGAAGTGGTCTCTAATCAGGCAAGTCTGGCGCCATTCGAGGAAAATGGAAAAAAATACTATCAATTCAATCTTACCCAACCACTAAGCACATACCAGTTTGCTTTTGCTGCAGGCAAGTTTAAAAAAGCAACTGATGAGGAAACGGGTATGACAATGTATTACCGGGAGACAGACTCTCTGAAGGTCGCAGAAAACTTGAAAGATATTTTCCAACAACATAAGCAGTCCATCACATGGCTTGAGGAGTACACTAACATCAAATATCCCTTCCTGAAATTTGATTTCGTGCTTATTCCAACATTTCAGTATGGTGGCATGGAACATCCTGGTAGCATTTTTTATCGCGAAAGCAGTTTGATTCTTGATAAGTCAGCTTCAGTAAATCAACGGTTGCGCAGAGCAAGCCTTATCGCTCACGAGACAGCTCATATGTGGTTTGGAAATCTCGTAACGATGAAGTGGTTTAATGACGTGTGGCTGAAGGAAGTGTTCGCCAATTTTATGGCCGCAAAAATTGTGAATCCACAATTCCCCGATGTAAACCATGATCTGCGTTTCCTCATGGCCCATTATCCATCTGCCTATGAGATTGATCGCACCGCTGGAACACATCCAATTCAGCAGGATCTGGACAACCTCAAGGATGCCGGCACTTTATATGGTGCAGTTATTTATCAGAAGGCACCCATTATGATGCGTAACCTTGAAGCACTTATGGGTGAAGAAAACTTTAAGATCGGATTGCAGGAATATTTGAAAAAGTACAATTACTCCAATGCTTCATGGGATGATCTGATTGGAATGTTGGGATTACAAACAGATAAAGACCTCAGTCAGTGGAATACTGCATGGATAAAAAGTAGTGGCATGCCGACCCTCACTTATGAGCTCGGTAGCGAGCTGCAAATAAAAGTTGCCAACGACACTGCTGGTATCGTATGGCCACAAACTTTTCAATATCAGCTCATAGAAGGCACTGCGAGTGAGGTCAAAGACATTACAATTAGCGACAAGATGGGAACAACTACTCCGTCAGCAGCCCCAATAACAACCATCATCCCTAACTACAAAGGAAGGGGTTACGGATACTTCGAGGCAGACCAGGCCAGTCGTGAACACATGCTCAATCATGTCAATGCAAACAGCGACCCGGAAGTAAGAGCAGGGATATGGTTGAACCTTTGGGAATACCTTTTGCGTGGAGAGATCAACTCACAACAAATATTCGAAGTCATGTTGAAATCTCTTGAGCAAGAAAAAAATCCATTGATACTCGAATATGTAACGAATCAACTTGTGACTTTGTACTGGCAATTTTCCACTCCGGAAAATCGTGAATTGATCAGTCAACAACTTGATGATAAATTGTTTGAGTTGATGGCGCTTGAAAAAGATGAGTCCATCAAGCGAACGCTATTTAATTGCTATAAGAAAGTAGCAATGAGTGAAACCGGTAAAATAAATCTTAAAAAATTCTGGAATGGTGAAGTCACTTTAGGTCTCGAATTGTCAGAACTGGATCGCATCCAACTGGCCTATGAGCTTGCCGTTCGCGATGTAGAGGGAAGCAAGGAGATTCTTGAAAAGCAGTGGTCGAACACCAAAAACCCAGACCGTGCAGCAGCGATGAGGTTTGTGATCCCCGCATTATCTTCAGAAGTCGCTACGCGAGATCGGTTTTTTGAAAGCCTGAAAGATCCCAAAAATCGTGAGCACGAGCCCTGGGTTTTGGATGCGCTGGAATATTTACATCATCCATTGCGTGCTACAGAGTCAGTGAAGTACATCATGCCGAGCCTTGACATGCTGCAGGAGATTCAGCTGACAGGAGATATTTTCTTCCCTAAGGGATGGGTTGATAAAACAGTTTCCGGATACCAGTCGAACGAAGCTGCTGAGGTTGTGCGGACTTTCATCACAGAGAATCCGAACCTTTCCTCCAACCTTAAAAACAAATTATTGCAATCTGCCGACCCATTATTCCGCGCAGAAAAAATTCTGACCAAAAGCACACAGAATATGTAATTTAAGGGTTCAACCTAAAATCTATGAGAACCCTTCTAATTGTCTTTTTGTTTGGCATCCTATTCGCCAGTTGCACGCAACCTGTTGCTGAAAAGCAAACCGAACAACTTCCGGATCAAAAATGGACCTGGAGCACTGAGCGTTTTGAAAAAGCTGTAGCACAAGTCAGAGCCGGTCGTGATCTTACACCGAAGTCCTGGCCCAATGGAGCAAAGGTGGCTGTGCTCCTCTCCTTTGATGTTGACAATGAAACAATTGCATGGTGGGACGGAGAGCCAACCATTTCAGATTTATCAAGAGGAGAGTATGGTTCACGCGTAGCCCTACGCAGGGTAGTGAACTTGCTCGAGAAACATGAAGTGCCTGCTTCGTTTTTCATTCCGGCTCTCAGCTTGCATCTCGCTCCACAAATGGCTGAAGAAATCAAACGACTGCCTCGTCATGAGTTTGCCGTTCACGGATGGATACATGAGAGAAATACCCGCGTACCGGCAGATAAGGAACGCGAGATGGTGGTGAATGCAAACAAAATGCTGATAGAACTTACCGGTGAAACCCCCGTGGGATATCGGGCACCGTCATGGAATTTTAGTGCTGCAACCCCATCGATCGTAAAAGACATGGGCTTTCTATATGAAAGTTCTATGATGTCGGATGATCGTCCTTACGAATTGGTTATCAACGGTGAGCCGTCTGGTATCGTAGAATTGCCAGTCGAGTGGATTCTGGATGATGCTCCCCTACTCAATCCCAGAGGCGACAGCTACACCAACCCCAGAGAACTGCTTCAAGTACTAAAAGATGAATTTGACGTGGCCTATGAGGAGGGCACGATGTTTCTCATGACAATGCATCCGCACTACATAGGTCATCGTTCACGTATTGTTGCATTGGAAGAATTGATTAAGCACATCAAGTCAAAGGGCAACGTTTGGTTTGCGACACACCAGGAAGCAGCTGAATATGTGAAAGCGCAAGCAGGAATGAAATAGGCTAGTACCCGCCAAATTTTGTTCTTACCTCAACCAGGCTCTTTGGAGATCCAACCATAGTGACAATGTCTTTTAAGCGAAGTCGGGTGTATCCATGTGATATAATCATCTGGCCTTTACGCTTCACAGATAGAATAATCACATCGGTAGGAAGTCGCAGGTCTCGCAAGGTCATTCCATGAATGTCACGGTTCGTAATCTCGATATCCTGGGTATCTTGTGACCTATCCATGCCAAGCAAGAGAGAAGTGGCATTAGGTGAACGAACAAAGTGATCCAGTAAACTGACCATAGCTGTCGATGGATCGATAATCAGCGCGCCCAACTTGTGGAACTTTTCCATGTTCTCTCTTTCATTCAAACGAACAATGACTTCCCGGGTACCGATGCGCTCATACACCATCTCGGCAATAACAAGATTTTCCTGATCAGACAGCATGCATACCACTGCGTCTGCTTTCTCCAACTCTAGTTTTTGCAGTTCCTCAACCGAAAGATCAGATATTGATGTAATCGTTAAATCATCCTCTGCTCTGTTCATATCGCGATCTAGCGTGATGATCTTCGACTGCCAGTTGTTGCTTTTCAACTGTCTGGCAAGCGCAATGGATTGACTTTCTAATCCAAAAATATAGGCATCCTTCACCCCATCAAAAGATGGAGTTGCATGACGCAGATGGCTCTCTCCTACGAAAGAGATCGCCCATTTAAACATGGGAGGTCCAACCAACTGGTTAATAACCACCATGGCAATTATAATCGTCTCAAAGCCAATGCCCCATGCAGGAAAAGTTTTTGCAATGATGGTAGTCAGACCCAGGGCAACACCTGCCTGTGTTACAAAAGGCATCCAGGAAATAAAGCGGTACCTTGCATCATCCCGCGACACCACCACTCCCAAAAAGCTTCCAATAAATAGCGTGGCAATTCGGATAAAGAAAAAGATGAATGCCGCCTCCACCACGGTAAGAAATACCTGGAGGGACAATGAAGCTCCGGCCAGTGTAAAAAAAACAATAAAGATGGACGGGCTAACTTTCGCAAGTGTATCCGCAAACTCAATTCGGTGCTTAGTGTAGTTGGTCAATACGAATCCCCCCAAAATGCAGATCAGTAGCGGCTCCAGTGCAAACTGATGGCCAAACCAGTGCATCGACTCTGCTTTTATATAGTTGGAAAGAACATACACTCCATATCCAATTAAAATAATAAGCAACTTTTTGATATGGCGATGCAGATTAAATGAAAAGGGCAATACCAGCAACTTCCCAAGAAATAGGCCTGCAGCAAACGAAACAAACAACTCCAGCATGAGGACAATGACGAAGCTAAAGTCAATGGGCTTGCCATTAATCACTGCCTCTGCTATTGTGATGCACAGGGTAAACAGTATGATGACAAGCACGTCTTTCACCACAGTGACACCTATCGTTGTTTTGGTAAACGGTCCACGCGCCCTCAATTCATTGATGATGGCAATTGCGGATGAAGGAGAACGAGCCACGAAGATGACGCCAAACAAAGACGCCACCGCCCATTTCTCAGGATTGGACATCTCCTTCATGAACGGAATCCAATCCGAGAGATAAAATACTGCAACCGCTCCAAATACAAATGTGACAACCAACTGCGAAATCGTCATCCACTTGATGCTGTTGAGTCTACTCCTCAACTCTTTGAGGTAAAGCTCGGATCCAGCCGAAAAAGCAATAATTGCCAGAGCAATTTCATTTAAAAACTGGAGTTGTTCCAGGGCCTCACGACTAATAAAGTTGAGGAGGGACGACCCGGCTATAATACCCGTAACAATGAGACCGGTAATCAGAGGAAATTTATACCTTCTGAGGTAGCCCGCTATCTGAAAGCTTGCAATCGCAACGATTCCAAACCCAATAATTTCTACGATCAAATGACTATTCATCACCGGTTATGAAGTCTTAAAATACAGAAAGAATTTCATTTCCTTCCTCCTCTTTCATGTTGCGAATACGGAAATAATACCTCATAATTAAATACTGTAGGCTCACGATGCATCAATTTATCCGCGCCATTCGAAAGTGGGATCTTGTTTTGTTGATGATCAACACCATCATCGGTGCAGGAATATTTGGACTTCCTTCTAAAGTATTTCAGCTTTCTGGCGCGTACAGCATCCTCGCGTTTGTCATTTGTGCACTCGTCATTTTCAATATCATCATTTGCTTTGCTGAAGTCGGAAGTCGGTATGATAAAACGGGTGGTCCCTATCTCTATATTCTTGATGCGTTTGGCCGAACACCAGCATTCATCATGGGTTGGCTCTTACTCTGGTCGCGTATCGTGTCGTATGCCGCCTTAATTAATCTGTTAGTGACCTACGCTTCCTTCTATAATCCAGCAATAACCCAATTTTTGCCACGGCTAGGTATTATGGTTCTTCTCACCGCTGTTCTCATGGGTATCAACTATGTAGGAGTAAAGAAAACTACATCGGTAAATAACTTTCTCACGGTTGGCAAAGTAGTGCCGCTTCTGATCTTCGTAGCAGTAGGTGTGTTTTTTATCGATCCTAATCTCATCGACTTTAGTGTGGCACCACAGTTTAATGACTTCTCCTCCTCCGTTCTAATGTTAGTATTTGCCTTCGGGGGATTTGAAGTAGTGGTGATCAACTCGGGTGAGATGAAAAACCCAAACCAGATCGTGCCCTACGCACTCATCATTTCCTCACTATTGGTCATGGTGCTCTATGGTTCAATTCAAGTGGTGTCTGTAGGCACGTTGTCCACATTAGCAAGTTCCGACAAACCGCTCGCAGATGCTGCGCAGTATTTCATGGGATCGTTTGGAGGTAATTTAATTACGGTCGGTGCGATGATCTCCATTATCGGTGCGCTCAATGCGATTCTTCTCGTGGGCTCCAGATTACTTTATGCACTTAGTGAAGAAAATCAACTTCCCAAGTCGCTATC
>DAORAG010000078.1:0-9867 GCA_035344095.1 Cyclobacteriaceae bacterium
TCGCTTGAATGATCCCATTGTTTTTCTCACTCCCACTTCCCTCGCACGTTCCGCAGATCGGGCAGTCGCAAGATTCATGAAGTTGATACAGGCGATAAACAATATCAGAACGGCAACTGAGATCATTACATACACTGTCGTTACACTACCGCCAGGTTGCATTTTCCCCTCGAGATTGATCGGATCGAGGTGGATGGATTTGATCGGCTGCAGGAAGTAGCGGTAGCCGTTACCTTCATTTTTGTAGTCCTCCCACGACTTTCCCAGATCTCTTTCAATTTGAGCAGCTGCATAGGTGTCAACCATTTGGGGGAGCTTCGCCTCCAAAGCTTTGTAGTCGGCACCAGGCACAAGTTTAAAATAGCAATGAGTAGAAAACGAGGTGTAATTCTCAATCTTCAAAAATGGAAATGTGTGAACAGACACAAGAATGTCAAATTTCATGTGAGAATTTGTGGGCACTTCCTCGCAAACTGCCGTCACTTTAAATTCTCCAAATTGCGTATTCACCACTTTACCAATGGGATCAACGTCACCGAAATACCTTAACGCTGCCTTCTCCGTCATCACCATATCATTGGGTCGTGCTAATGGATTCGATTTATCGCCATAGATGACGTTGAAGCGCAGGATGTTAAAAAAATTACTGTCGGCAGCGTAAACAAAGGTTTCTTCAAATTGCTTTACTTCATCGTGTTCATCTTTGTATGTGATCACAGCATTTTGAAATGGCCCGGTAATGATTGTAGAAGATTCAATCTCCGGATAGTCTTTCACTGCCACGCTGGCAAACGAATGGGGTATCGAAGAGTAAAAAGTTGAGTGATCAGGGTATTTCCTTTCCAGCACCATCTTATAGATCTGATCTGAATCCGGAAAGAATTTGTCGTAGGAAAACTCATTTCGAACAAACAGTGCTATCAAAAGACAGCTTGCCACTCCCACTGCCAGACCGGCTATATTGATAATCGAGTATACACGTTGCCGAAGCAATGCCCTAATGGCGATCTTGAGATTGTTCTTGAGCATGATTTACGAGGTTTTTTTCCTTGTATTCCAATTAGCTTGCCATCCAATGAATCAGCCAAATAGGTCAACAAATCAACCAATTTGGTCTACAAATGTATCCGAAATTGAGCTTTTGTGTTCGCCTTCGGGCAGTATTAAGAAGAGAAACGTGAGGGTGAAAATGCGCTGATGTCCATCGAAGTTTTTTCGTTTTGAACAAGCTGTGAAACAATTTTACCCGAGGCTGGCCCCAGGCTCAGGCCCATCATGGCATGGCCTGTTGAAACAGTCAGATTAGAAAGCTTAGGAGAACGCCCGATATATGGCAACCCATCAGGCGTGCATGGCCGCAGGCCGTGCCATACACTTTCCTTTTTCGGTAAGTTGACTTTCATGTCAGGATAATAGCGAGGAATAGAATCGACAATTCCCTTAAGGCGATTCATGTTTATGTCGTGGTTAATACCAGATATCTCCATAGTTCCGCCAAAACGAAGCGTACTTCCCATCGGAGTCACTGCCACCCGCGCTTCAACAAAGATCGATGGGATCCTGATATTCTTCTCGACAGCATCCAAGGTGAATGAATAACCTTTACCAGCCTGCATTGGCATATCCAATTCCAAGGCTCTGCCTACCATTCCCGACCATGATCCTGTAGCAAGGATCAAATGATCAAATTCGAAATTCCCCTTGGTCGTTCTCACTTGCTCTATACGATTCTGAGTTACTTCAAATCCTGTGACCTCAGTATTGTCAACGAGCTCTGTACCTTCGGTCATTAAGTGTTTGATCAAATTATTCATCAACACTTGCGGAGTAAGATGTGCATCGCCCGGAAAATAAACGCCTCCTCTCACCTTCACCTTCACATCAGGTTCAAGTGTCTGCACCTCGTCTGGGTTTAATATTTTTGCTTCAATACCATATTGATTTGCCAGATGGGCAGTCTCGGCTTCTTCGTGCTCAGTCTCTTCAGTCTGATACAGCATCATCAAACCTCGCTCATGAAACCCGAAGTCGAATGGCAATTCATTGGCCCATTCTCGGTATAGGGCTTTACTCAGAAGACTAAGCTCCTTGAGAGCAGGAATCGACCTGGAAACCTTCTCCTTGTTTGCGCTTTTATAAAAAAGATAGCCCCAGCGAAGGAGTTCAGAACTCAACCTGGGCCTTACATAAAAGGGACTCTCCGAGTTGAACATCCACCGAATTCCCTTTGAGATCATTCCCGGAGCGGCCAATGGAATAAAATGACTGGGTACAATCATGCCTGCATTTCCAAACGAACATCCCTGTTTGAGATTTCCCTTGTCAATAATAGTTACTCTATGACCTGCCTTTGTCAGGTAGTACGCAGCCGAAAGGCCGATAATGCCACCTCCAATTATCCCGATTCTCTTCATATTAGATTACCTGGAAGCCGTGAGCGTAAGGATCGTCATCATCGATGGTGATGGTATTATAACCCGTCACTCGGGCCCAACCTTCAATGCTGGGAATGATTGCAGGTTTGCCTTGCAACTCAGTCACCTCTTCGATTCGGCCAATGAATTTTGAACCAATAATACTTTCATGAATAAAAGGTTCACCTTGCTTCAACTTACCCTTGGCATACCATTGTGCTAGCCTGGCGGACGTACCAGTTCCGCATGGTGATCTGTCAATTGCTTTCTCTCCATACAACACCGCATTGCGCGCTGTCGATGTCGGATCAATGGGTTTGCCTGTCCATAGAATATGACTACATCCTTTAATTGTTGAATTTTCAGGATGCTCAAACTTATAATTCGCGTTAATGTTGTCACGTAGTTCCCTCCCCAAACTGATGAGTTGATCTGCCGAATAGTTTTCAAGCCCTTTAAAGTTCTCTTGCACGTCAACTATCGCATAGAAGTTACCACCATAGGATACATCGATAGTGAGTTCACCTAATCCACAAGTTGCCTTGATGTTCTCAGCTGCCAGGTAGGCCTTTACATTTTTCAATTTGACTGATTTTACCTTTCTCACCTCTTGCTGATATTCAATCGTCACCAAACCAGCTGGTGTTTCCAGTCTCAGCTTTCCTGGTTGTTTGGGAATTACCAACCCCTGCTCAATTGCGATCGTGACAGTACCAATCGTTCCGTGACCGCACATTGGCAAACAGCCGCTGGTTTCGATGAACAGAACACCAATATCATTTTGCGGATCTGAGGGCGGGTAAAGAATACTCCCACTCATCATGTCATGACCTCGAGGTTCAAACATCAGTCCTTTTCTGATCCAGTCAAACTCGCGGAGAAAATGCTGACGTTTCTCACTCATGTTCGCGCCTTGCAGCAGCGGTCCGCCACCTGCTACCAACCTGACGGGATTGCCACAGGTATGTGCATCAATGCAAAAAAAAGTCTTATTCATATTTAATACCTGCGCAAAAGCGTGAAGTCGTTATTTCTTCCACTCACCGTTATAAATCCTCCAGATGCCCAACGGGTTTCCATTCTTTAGCTCATCCGGAAGCAGGGCATCCGGGAAGTTTTGATAAGCAACTGGCCGAGCAAAACGTTTTAATGCATCAGTACCCACGGCAGTGAATCGTGAATCCGTAGTGGCCGGAAATGGTCCTCCGTGATTTTGAGATGGGCATACCTCCACTCCTGTTGGCACCCCATTGATGATAAGTCGGCCAGCCTTTTCTGTAAGTATATTCAGCAGACTTGGATGTTTGCTCACTTCACTTTCCTCACCAATTACACTTGATGTAAGTTGACCATGCACATGGCTAACCACTGAGTTGAGCTCAGCCATGTCCTTGCATCGGATGATCAGAGAAAATGGACCGAATACTTCTTCGGCAAGTGAAGGATTTTTGAGAAACTCAGCAGCAGGAGCAGACGCAACCGTTGGTCTTCCCTGGTTTTTATCTCCCTGTGATGACTCTGTTGTTGCCTGAACTTCCAATTTCACTCCCTTCTGAGCCAAAGCTTCGGCCATCTTCTTCACGTAGTTAGCTGCAATACCTTCGTGCAACATGAGCCCGGGTACAGCCTTTGAAATCTCGGTAGAAAGTTCAGTGATGAATTGCTCAAGACCTTTTCCCTCCACCGCTAATATTAACCCTGGGTTGGTACAAAATTGTCCCACACCAAGTGTAATTGACCCCGCGAGTAATGTCGCGGTTGCTTTTGAGTTTTTCTCGAGAGAATCCGGTAGCAAAACAACAGGATTGATACTGCTCATCTCCGCAAAAACCGGAATCGGTTCTTGGCGCTGATTTGCCAGGTCGAACAAGGCTTTTCCTCCTGTAAATGAACCCGTAAATCCCACTGCCTTTACGCGAGAATGTTTTACCAGCGCCTGGCCCACTTCAAAACCGGCTCCGTGCAAGTGTTGAAACACGCCCTTTGGCATTCCGGTGGACTGCATGGCTTTAAAAATTGCCTTTGCAACCAGCTCAGATGTCTTTGCGTGAGCGGGGTGAGCCTTTACGATTACAGGACATCCGGCAGCCAGTGCTGAAGCCGTATCTCCACCTGCCGTAGAATAAGCCAGCGGGAAGTTGGCTGCACCAAAAACAACAACAGGTCCAAGCGGAACTAATTTCTTTCTGATGTCGGGCTTAGGAACCGGAGTGCGATCGGGTATTGCTGTATCCACCCTTGCTTCAACCCATGAACCTTCCTCAATGTAATCGGCAAACATTCGGCAGTGACCGGTAGTTCTGCCCCGTTCACCAATGATCCTGGCTTCAGGCAAGTTGGTTTCCGACATGGCAGTTTTTACCAACTCATCACCTAAAGCCTCAATTTCGTCAGCGATAGCTCTCAAAAAAGCTGCTTTCTTTTTACCGCTGAAATTCTTGTAAGAAAGAAACGCAACATGCGCCTCCTGAACTGCTGAATCTACTTCTGAAAGGGTAGCGTCTTTAAATGACATCTCTGATTGGTTTTATTGAAAAAAGTATTTGGGGTTCGCAAAGCTAAAGTTGCAGGGCCCTTTGCCCAATCTAATTACAAAGATGGTCGTGATTTAATTCCATCACGGATGATCTTCAGGATTCGATCACGCTCTTCACCAACCAAAGGAAGTCTTGGTGGACGAACTTGCTCCGATCCAATACCAGTCTCCGCTTCGGCCAGCTTGATATATTGAACCAACTTCGGATGAATATCAAGTTCAAGCAATGGCAGGAACCAGCGATAGATTTTTCGTGCTTCTTCGTACTTACCCTGTTGCACCAACTCATAAATCACCACGGTCTCTTTTGGAAATGCACACACCAGTCCGGCCACCCAGCCGACAGCTCCCATTACAAGCTCTTCCATAGCCAGCGTATCAACGCCACAAAGGATCTTGAAGCGGTCTCCAAACCGGCTGATCATTCTCGTCACATTTGAAATATCCCGGGTAGACTCCTTGACCGCTTGAATGTTCTTTATCTCAACCAAATCGGCAAACATATCGAGCGTGACCTCTGTCTTGTAGTCAACTGGATTGTTATAAATCATGATCGGAAGACTGGTTGATTCAGCTACGGCCCGGAAGTAAGCCACGGTCTCGCGATGGTCGGTTTTGTACCTCATCGGAGGTAGCAGCATTAGGCCTGAAGCCCCCACTCGCGCAGCATGACTCGCTTGCTTTACTGCCTCGGCAGTACTTCCCTCTGCGATGTTCATCACCACGGGCACTTTTCCGTTCACCTTATCTACACAGAACTTTACCAATTCGAATTTCTCATCGTTGGTCAACACACTCGACTCACCCAGGGTGCCTCCAAGAATAACTCCATGTACACCGGCTGCAAGCTGGGCATTCAGATTCTTCTCGAAGAGCGTGAGGTCTAATTTATCGTCAGTGGTAAACTTTGTAGTAAGTGCAGGAAAAACTCCTTTCCATTCAAAATTCATGGTGTAAGTGGTTTAAAATGAGGCTCAAATTTAAGGTACATAATCCGAACAGGTGACTACGTCAAATAGTCAATTCTAATATTATTTTGACTACTTTTGGAAGAGTTGAGCCCAGTAATTGGTCAAAATACGTCAATAGTGAAAGTAGTCGCATTCAAAGTACCCCATACACGAAGAGAGGCATTCAGGGTGCAGGAGGACCAACTGCCCTACTTTTACGACAAGCTTCACCATCATGTAGAAATCCAATTGATGTGGATCGAAGCAAGCGAGGGCACACTGATCGCTGGTGATTATGTGGGAAGGTTTGAGGCCGGTGATCTTTTCCTATTGGGAAGTAACCAAGCTCACGTTTTCAGAAATGATGAACGCTATTACAAAAGCGGAAGTCGCCAGGCAAAGTCACTATCCATTTACTTTGACGAGTCGTATCTGGGAGAACATTTTTGGGAGTTAGAAGAGATGGATGCGATCCGAAGATTTCTTCAGGAAACAGGAAGGGGCTATCGCATATTGAATGATACGAGAACAGAAATTCTGTCACTGATCAAATCCATTCGGCAGAATAACAATGCGTCCAAAGTAATCAACTTTCTGGCGATCCTTAATTTGTTGACGCAATCCACTGATCTGGTTCCATTGAGTGTAGCCGCACCTTTGGAGGCGTACAGCCAGAATGAAGGACGAAGAATGAACGCGATCCTTCAGTTCACGTTCCAGCAAAGTCACAGAAAAATTTATATTGAAGAAGTGGCTAAAATAGCACACTTGTCAGCTGAAGCATTTTGCCGATACTTCAAAACCAGAACTGGAAAAACGTACACCAACTTTCTAAATGAGGTACGTATCAGTAACGCTTGTAAATTGATAATCGACAAAGACCTAAGCATCCAGGACGTATGTTACAAATCCGGATTTGCTAACCTCTCCAATTTCAATCGTGCCTTCAAGCGCGTGACTGGTAAAACACCCTCACGGTATATTGTTTAGGGTTTATTAATAGTTAAAGTGTATTCGCCCCTAACAGGAGCGTTTTCGCTGTTCATGCCTTCAACCACCACTCGATAAGTAGTCTCAAGATCCGCAGCATAAAATGTTACAGTTCCTTTTCCGGTGATTGGATCAGTGATAACCTCGGGGTTCCAATACACAGTTGATCTAAAATCGGATTTCAAGTCGTCCGGAGAGACTGAATAGTCGGGTGAGGCAAAACGGTTAACACGCGTAAAGCCCTCCACAATTGATGTTGTTGCTGTTTCTTTCGGTTCATAGGCTGTGTCAGAACCCTGCTTCAGGTAAACAGCTATAACTCCAGCCACAGCCTGCGACCCATACAATACATTAAGACGGGTGGTTACTTCTACCCTTTCAACAGTATTCGGGTCGATCATTGACAATGTTGAAGTTGGATCACCCGTTACGGGGACATCATTTATAGTTACGAGCATGTCTGCTTGATTGAGTACCGATAGGTTACCCGATCTCAAAACCCTACCTTCTGGGATAATTTTATAAATACTATAGATGATGCTTGGATATGACTTGTTGATATCCTTCTCCTCCAGCACACGATCGGGACGGCCATAGGTGCTTCTAAACTTCGGCATATCAATCCTGCCATCCTCGATAATAACCTCATCTAGTATTTTCGTTCCCTCTGTCAACTTGTAGGTATTGAGCATTCGCTGGGGAATATCCGTTCTAGTTATCTGGAAGTTGAGTTCAGTTTTTGGCAGCACAATCGCGGGGGCCTTTCGTGGAATCAAGGTAACACGATCAAGCGGCCTATTCTTTCGATCCCTTGCCTCAAACACAAATGCCCGGGAGCCGAAGAAATCCAATCCCGAAATATCGAAGGTACCGTCAGTTTCTGTTTCGAACTGGTACATCTGTTTTGTCTGCCAATCGACAAGTGTCACCACGGCCTTCTTGCCTCGCCCCTTTTTGTCCTCAACTGTTCCATGCAAGGCTATTCCATTCTCGATCGGAAATTTTAGTTCATCAGGTATGACAATTGACCGTTCTGCCATCTGAAAACATTCGACAATGTCATCAGACATAATCGGACTCACTTGCTTTTGATCTACAACTGATATGGAGAGATGCGCTGCAATGGGATTTTGATGCGAATCACGCGTCTCAATGTTTAAGGTGATCTTGTCACGTGGCGCGAAACTGCTTTTGTCTGCCTCAATCGAAACTCCGGAATCTGGCGGCTTACGATAAGGCTGTTTGGAAACAATTTTATCTTCAACATTTACTATCGGGATCGCTTTCTGATAAATATTATCCTCCCCGAAGTTGAGACTCAGATTGGTGTATGCCCTTAGAAAATAGTTACCAGATGGAAGTGAATCAGGTATGGCCAATTCACCATATGCAAACCCATTATTTATTGCAAGTGACTGCGAAACCACGATATCTGACTGTGGCGATATCAAATCAACATACAACACACGACTCAAAGAATCCCGCAAAGACTGCTTTGCAAAATCGACATAGACTTTGTACCAAATCGTTTCGCCCTTGACGTAGTGTGGTTTATCACAATGCAGGTAAAATCTTTCGCGCAATGCTTCGATATCCCAACTGCCAAATTCTATTGAAGGGTTTTCGGGTGGACGGTAGTCACTTGGGAGTAAACGAACCAGCCAATTTGAGTTCATGTCTCCAGATGTAATCAGATTTTGCGGATTCAAAGGCACCCCGGCTTCATCAACGGTGAGGAGCGCTCCCCTCACGGCCAGCCAACTGACAGGAAAACCAATGTCTTCATAGGCACGAATGACAGATCTGGTTTTTTGGTAGTGAACCTCCAACCTTCCATTGATGGCGATTGTCCAGGTTCCACTGCCGCTTTTAGAAAACATTCCAACCGTGTCATAGTCGATAATTGAACTACCATAGGCTCGTCTGAAATTATCAGTCCCTTCCAGGTAGGTGTTTGCCTGGTTACCGCCAGGATTATCGGTATAAAGCCGGAAACCATTTCCGGAAATCTTTTTGTCGATGATTGACTTGAATAAATATCGGCTTGATCTAGTGTATGCTGTCCTTCGGTTAGCTGCCCACCGATACGAGTCTTGAGGTGAAGAAGGTGTCTTTTCACTGAAGTAGACACTGGCGAATATTTCATAGCCCATCGCATTTAATGCTGATCTCTTCAAAAAAAGTTTTATATCATAACCAAGATAATCGTTGGATACCTGCAGAGGCAGTGTCGCGGTCATAAGCGTTTCCTTTCCCTGATCCTCAAACTCCAACACCCATGGATTGACAATCCTCGCCTGGCGAGACAACGCATACTCACCTAGAACAATCTTTTCAAAGGTGCGAAGATTTCTTTCCCAGTTGCGGTCTTCCTTTGATTGCACAACTACTTCATCGAGTTGTGTGTTGTTTGGCAAGAGTTGAATTGTTCCAATATCTATTGACTTCTCAACCATTAGAGTTTGGATTGAAAACTCATACCCAACGTGCGACACCGCCAACTCTAGTTTGCCCGTTGGAACCTCGAGCTTAAAATACCCGACATCATTAGTTGATGTGCCAATAGTAGTCTGATTGATAAATAGGTTGGCGTAAGGAATGGGCTCATTGGTCGACTCATCAACGATCTTTCCATGGATTAAGACCTTCTGTCCATGGACGATTTCAAAAGAAAATAATAGAATAAAAAAACCATACAGCCATTTAGTCATTGCAAGCCTTTTCTTCAACTACATCAAGCTTTCCTTTTTCATAATTGAGAGGCAGCATGTACGAGACGCGCTGATCACTCATATCGCCAGATGTAATTACTCTGGTGGGATCTATTGGAAGCCCTTCCTTAGTAACGGTAACTTTACCTTCCTCCAATTGCATCCAGCTTACCTTGTAGCCCATGTCGCGATAAACACGGGGTACCGAGCGCTCATTGTAATTGTGTATTTCAACTCTGCCGGGCATGTTGATGTCATATAGATCC
>DAORAG010000079.1:0-9867 GCA_035344095.1 Cyclobacteriaceae bacterium
CCATCCTTCATATTCACGCAATGCTCTGTCCATATTACCATAGTCGATGCGCTGATCGAAACCATAAAATGCAAAGCCGCCACCCTTAATGTCAAATTGTGCCTGCTTTCCTTTGAACTGGACTACCAACTCCAATGGAACAAACAATGTAAAGTTGGGGCCGGTAAGGGGATCAGTGCTCTCAAACGGAAGATCAATCACGTTAAGGCCAGCCATCCTGTAAAGAGAAAATCCGGATTCTACAGCCAGATACCGATTCAGATCGAAACCAACACCCCTAAGCGAAAATGGACTTATGGGTGTGGAGAAAGATCCATTTCTTGGGATAAAGTACGAAAAAGAAAGCCCAACATTTTGAGCGTTGGCTGCGAGGAATGAGGCCCCCAAAAGGAACGTAATCAGTATCTTTTTCATTGGTCAATGAATTTCTGTCAGCAAGTTAATGACATACAGTCTTTTTAAAGACCGATTGTGGATACTTGTTCCCAATTCGCGATAAAAGATGTTAATTTTCAGTTTATAACATTTGAACTTAACCAGATGAGAAAATATCTAGTCTTAATTGCTGTCTCTGTCATATTGATTTCATGCGGAGAAAAACAAAAACCTGCTGACATGATTGTGTCGGGAGGTACCATTTACACAATGGATGTAAACTCACCGACCGCAGAAGCTGTCGCAGTGTCCGATGGAAAAATCATTTACGTGGGCACCTCAGCTGATGTGCAAAAATTTAAAGGCGAGAATACGACAGTGGTTGACCTGAAAGGCCAAACCATGACACCAGGTTTTATTGAGTCTCACGGCCACATCATGGGCCTTGGATACAACGAGATGAACCTTGACCTGATGGATACCAAGAGTTGGGATGAAATAGTGGACCGCGTGAAAGAAGCTGTGGGCAAGGCACAACCAGGAGAATGGATTGTTGGTCGTGGGTGGCACCAGGACAAATGGGATAAGAAGCCTGAGAAGATGGTAAAAGGTTTTCAAACCCATCACAAGCTCAGCGAAGTATCTCCAGACAATCCGGTCTTCCTTGGTCATGCAAGTGGTCACGCAGGATTTGCCAACGCGAAAGCCATGCAGATCGCGGGCGTCAATCAGATGTCGATTGAAAAGATGGAGAAAGACCTGGGTGAGGGGGGTGAAATTATCAGAGATGAGCTGGGCAACCCGACCGGATTGTTCAACGAACGAGCACAAAGTTTAATCTACAGTTACATCCCGGAAAATACGGAGGAAACAGACACGAAGGCACTGGAGCTGGCTATGGATGCCTGCGCGCGTGAAGGGATCACCAGCTTCCATGATGCAGGCGCATCCAGAAGTGATATTGCCTTATTTCAAAAGTTCAGGGCTGAGGACAAAATGAAAACCAGACTTTATGTGATGGTAACGGGCAGAGACCCTGAGCTCGTATACGAGTGGATCAGAAGAGGTCCTTTGGTCGATTCTGCCGATTTCCTTACGATTCGATCTATAAAACTTAATTGTGATGGCGCATTGGGCTCCAGAGGTGCATGGCTGCTGGAGCCTTATACTGATAGGGATGGCTGGTACGGAATGCCCACGCTCTCTATGGATACTGTTTTGAGCGTTTCGAAGGCTGCGCTGAAGAGTGGCTTTCAGGTTTGCTCTCACGCAATCGGTGACAGGGCAAACCGGGAGATTCTTGATCGCTACGAAACGGCTTTCAATGAGAATCCAGCAATGGCAACCAATCACAGATTCAGGATTGAACATGCGCAGCACGTCCATCCACAGGACATTCCACGATTTGGTAAGTTGAATGTGATTGCAGCAATGCAAGCAATTCATCTCTCTTCCGATCGCCCATGGGCGATTGATCGTTTGGGAGAAAAAAGGATTGTGGAGGAAACCTATGTGTGGCAAGACCTCATGAAATCAGGTGCCATGATCATCAATGGAACTGACGTTCCGGTGGAGCCCATAAGCCCTGTTGCAAGCTTTTATGCTTCTGTTAGTCGGAAGACTTTAAACGGGGAGCCAGAAGGTGGCTATGAACCTGATCAAAAGATGACCCGAGAGCAAGCGCTGAGGTCATACACTCTTGATGCGGCTTATGGCGCTTTTCAGGAAAATGACCTTGGATCAATAGAAGTGGGAAAGACGGCAGACTTTACGATATTTAGTCAAGACCTGATGACGGTTCCGGAAGATCAATTGTTGGCCACAAAAATTTCGAAGACAATCGTCAATGGGAAGATAGTTTATGAAGCTCCTTAGCAAAGGAAGCGAGCGATAAAAAAAGCCCTCGGTTGAGGGCTTTTTTGTTTATATATGATGTGGTCTTATTTCAAGAATTTCCTCGCTCTTTCCATCAGCATGTTTCTATCGGCAGTGATCGTTGGGTCGCTATAGATGCGAGAAGATAGTTCTGCTACAACACCTTTCTTGTACCCCAGCTTCTCTGCGATTTCTTCGCAAAAGGAGATCTCACTTTTAAACACCTGGCCATCCGCTTTCATCAATTGAATGAGGTGATACAGGTTCTCAAATTTTTGATCTTCAGAAAACGCAGATAAATCACCCACAGGTTTAGGAGCCTTCATCATTGCATCTACATCGTCTTTGGAAAGCCCGTTGGCTTTACCAATCATATGGATGATCTTCGCTTCGTGATCACCTACGGTCATATCGCTGGCTGCCAGGTTGATTAAAATATTTAACTGTTCTTTAATCATAGTCGTTAATTTTCGCTATTTGTGGCGGTTATAAGCTGAAATTTAGTCAAAAATGAATAATTTTTCGATTCTCGCTGAAAAAAACCTTACAAAGGCATTATTTATGAGCAACCCTCTGAGAGCACGGTTGTCATTAGTTCAAAAATCATTGATATGAGAATATTCGTTCTAGTTGGGATAGTGTTGTTGTCACATCTGTCAGGATTTGCGCAGCAGAGTGAGGTTCGATCAGTTGGTTCGTTTAACGGAGTGAAAGCTGCTGAGGCTATCGATGTTTACCTGAAAAAAGGTGACAAGGAAAGTGTGAGGGTTGAGGTATCCGGGACCAGTTTGTCTAATGTGATTACAGAAGTTGCCGGATCATACCTAAAGATTCATATGGCGAGCGGAAATTTCAGAAAAACTAACGTAAAGGCCTATGTAACTTACGTAAGTCTTGAGAAGGTGTATGCTAGCTCAGCCTCCAATGTATTTTCAGAAGGCGTAATAAAGACTTCTTCAATGGATGTTAACGTAAGTAGTGCGGCCACCGTGGAGTTAGAGCTTGATGCTGGTGAAGTTACAGCTGATGTGTCAAGTGCCGGAGATATCGTGCTGGAGGGCAGGGCTGGTAGTTTAGAGGCGGAGGCATCCAGTGCCGGTGATATCGATGCGTATAACCTTGAAAGTGGTGACGTCAGAGCGCGAGCCAGCAGCGCGGGATCAATAAAAGTTAATGCAACCAAGTCTCTTGATGCCAGGGCGTCAAGTGGGGGGGATGTCCGTTATCGCGGCAATCCAATGAAAACCAATACCGACTCCAGTAGTGGAGGATCGGTAAAAAAATCTAACTAACCTTAAAACCCGGCTTCAGGCTGGGTTTTCCGCTTCTGGGGAGCCTTAACTTCCCATTCTCTTCTACCATAAACATTTCCAGGTTGGAGAGTGCCTTGTTAAAGCTCTTCAAATAGGCCATGTTATTCTTGGCGAGATTGAGCGACTTCTGGCTGAAATTGATCATAATTCTTATGATTTGGTGTGTCAACGAAATAATGTGGCAAATGGTTCTGCTCTTTTGCCACGATATATAGACAGCTGACCAGGTGTTTACCCCTATCACTTTCACAAATTACTTTAATGCGGTTGATGGTTTTGGTGAGCAAACGTGGTTTTTATTTAACCCTATTTTGTCGAAAAAGTGTAAAATATTAACCCACAAGGCTATTTTTTGAACCATATTTTAAAAAATAGCATACATTTGGGGCAAAATTTGATCAAAAAACAACCACTACTATGGCCCACTTACGTTTTGAAGCCTTAAATAAGCTTACAGAAAGACAAAGAGTACATGTCGAGGCGGCAAATCCGAAGATATCAGAGTTCTTTGGTGAAAACTCCTTTGGCATGAAGCAAATGCTGGGTTCGCTTGCACCAGCTGTATATAAAAAGGTGAGCGAAGCGATAAAAAATCATGAAAAAATAGATGGCGACACTGCCGATGCAGTAGCCTCAGCGGCAAAGAGTTGGGCGATGAGTAAAGGAGCCACTCACTTCACACACTGGTTTCAACCATTGACTGGAGGCACAGCCGAGAAACATGACTCTTTCTTCGATGCGATCTCGGGAATTGAAAAATTTAAAGGAAGTGAGTTGGTGCAGCAGGAGCCTGACGCATCTTCATTTCCAAGCGGTGGGATCAGAAGCACGTTCGAAGCCAGAGGATATACAGCATGGGATCCTACATCTCCGATGTTTATCTATGGTAAGACATTATGTATCCCTACCATTTTTGTTTCGTACACAGGCGAAACCCTTGACACCAAAGCACCTTTGTTGAAAGCGCTCAAGGCTGTGGACACAGCAGCAACAAAAGTTTGCCAGTTTTTCGACAAAGAGGTTACCAACGTGGTTGCTTCACTTGGTGTTGAGCAGGAATATTTTGTAGTGGACCGGGCGCTTTACATGGCGAGGCCGGATCTTGTGATGGCGGGTCGCACAGTGTTTGGCCATGCGCCAGCTCGCGGTCAGCAGTTGGAAGACCACTACTTTGGTTCTATACCTTCAAGGGTTTATGACTTTATGAAGGACTTCGAGATTGAGTGTTGGAAATTGGGCATTCCTTTGAGAACCCGTCACAATGAAGTTGCTCCAAGTCAGTTTGAAGTAGCTCCTCTTTTTGAAGAGGTAAATGCTGCCAACGATCACAACCAGCTTTTGATGGATGTAATGAGCCGTGTGGCAGAAAGGCATGAGTTGAAAATTCTTTTCCACGAAAAACCCTTTGCAGGTCTCAATGGTAGCGGAAAGCACAACAACTGGTCTTTGATCACCAATACTGGTGTGAACCTATTCGCACCATCCAGCAGTGCCAGAGATAACTTATTGTTCCTGACATTCTTTGTTACAGCCATAAAAGCTGTTCACGAACAAGCTGACCTGCTTCGAGCAAGTATTGCGACTGCGGGTAATGACTTCCGCCTTGGAGCGAATGAAGCACCGCCCGCGATCATGTCCGTTTTCATTGGTAAACAAATGACGGCTGTACTGGATGAGCTTGAGAAGAAAGGCAATGTGAAGATCGAGAAGGGCGACAATATGTATATGAAGTTGGGTATCGATCAGATCCCAGAGATCATTCTCGATGCAACCGACAGAAACAGAACTTCACCATTTGCCTTCACAGGAAACAAGTTTGAGTTCCGCGCGGTAGGTGCCAGCGATAACTGCGCCACGCCAATGACAGCGTTGAACCTCATCATGGCTGAGCAATTGACGCAATTCCATGCGGCAGTTTCCAAGGAAATTGAAAAAGGAACTGAGAAGCGTTTGGCAATTGTAAATGTGCTCAGGAAATATATCAAAGAATCAAAGTCAATCCGATTTGAAGGTGATGGCTACTCTGATGATTGGGTAAAAGACGCAGAAAAGAAGGGCTTGAACAATATCAAGAATATGCCTCGGGCAATCGAGTCTTACCTGTCCAAAAAGTCGGTTGAGCTTTTTGAGAAGCACAGTGTACTAAGCCACAAAGAGCTAGAAGCAAGACAAGAGATCAAACTGGAGGGATACATCAAGAAGGTGCAGATCGAAGCCCGTGTGATTGGTGACCTTGCCGTTAACCACATTATCCCGACAGCCATTTCGTATCAAAACAAGTTGATCCAGAATGCCAATGGCTTGAAAGGGCTTGGAATTGACAACAAAGCTGTCGTTGACACCATCAAGGAGATCAGTAGCCTGACGCAGTTGATCAAAACCTCCGTTGATAAGATGATTGATGAGCGGAAGCGGATCAATAAGATGACTGATACGCACAAGAGGGCTGTAGCTTATTGCGATGATGTGAAGGAGAAATACTTTGATAAGATTCGTGATGCGGTAGATAAGCTTGAGCTACTGGTCGATGACGAAGACTGGCCGTTGGTTAAGTACCGTGAGCTGTTGTTCCTAAGATAGTTTTTGTAATACCTGTAAACCGGGGGCTGGCAATTGTCAGCCCCTTTTTTTTAGTTGGCACTTAGCTTTATAGCAGTGGAGGGGTCCAACATCTTAAGGATGGCCTCGCGTATCAACTCCGGATGGCCCCAGGGAACAAAGTGATCCATGTCTTCTTTTTTCACCAACTCAAGTGGCGCATTAACAAGCATTCTTTCTGCAAAGTCAGCATTGCCTGGCGGCACTAGCTTGTCCTTATCGCCCTGGATCACGATAGTAGGCGCCTTTATTTTTGACCAAAGTGGCTCCATATCTTGAAGCTCTGGTTTGAGCTTCCATATTTCATCATTGGAGGCGCGAATTGATCGTGGTAATAACCATTTGAAAAAGGGTAGCGCCAACGGACCGCGAAACCACTCGTTTGGTTCCAGTTCAGGATCTATGGATGGTGCAACCATCACCATACCATCTACAAGCTCAGGATAGTCCATTGCCATGCGTGCGATTACCGGGCCGCCCAGCGAATGACCAACCAGTGTAATGGGTCTGTGGTCTTTGTATTGCTCTACCAGCGGCTTAAGTAGCGCAACCTGCTTTTCCAATGAAGGTTCTGCGTAGCCAAAGTTGGAAGCGCCAAAGCCGGGACGATCAACTGACACGAGTTGCGCCCTTTTTAATAATGAGGAATCCGCGAGGAAATGAATAAAGGCACTAAGTGAACCTGGCGAGCCATGAACGAAAATAACGGTTGGCAGGCTGTCATTGCCAACATGAACATAATTGATTTTCCGGTTTCCAATCTTGTAAAAAGACTCCTGACCTTCCAATCCTCTCTTATCGAAGTACGCTTTAATTTCAGACGAACTCATCCGAAACTGCATGCATGAATCGGCAATAAGCAACGGCAGTGAGAGCAAGGTAATACCCGTAAGCCATCGCCAATTTCTCTTGAGCCGCATGCGACTTAGATTATCTTCAAGGTCTTTTTGTAAAGCGTGGAGTTGTTCAGCACTTCGATCGACTTTTTGATGTCGGCATCGTATTGGAACTCAACTTCTGTTGACCCCTTTTCCAGATAATACCGCGATACAATATCCTGTTCCAGCAACATCTTGATTTGATCTTTGAAAGTGTACAGATCTTTCTTTCTACTTTCTTTCAGAAGTTCTGTGATTTGATCGATCTGTGGTCTCAGGTCCTCATAATATCGTTCCCTTTTTGCCTGCTCTTTCAAAAGGCTCAACTCAATCTCAACCGGTGACCGGTAATTGTATTGTCTTGACTTCACCCACATCACAAAGCCGTCATATTCTTTGTCGGTGAGCTTGAAGTCGCGGGCGGGTGCAATAGTTGGATGCTCAGACGCGTAGATTGTTGCATAATCGAAGATAAATCCGTTGCCGTACAACACCTGAGTCAGGGTTGCAATTTCATCGCCATCGATTACCATATCCGGATCAATGCCGCCACCATCGTACACAGTTCTGCCATTCGTAGTCTTGAAGGCTTTCTTCAATGAGTCAGGGATGGAACCCACGCTACCATCATCTCTCCGATGGGAGTAATCAAGTACCTGGATGCATCGACCGGTGGGTGTGTAGTATTTCGCGGTAGTAATTTTTACCTGTGAGTTATAAGAAAGAGGTCTGCTCAGCTGCACAAGTCCCTTGCCGAAAGATTTTTCTCCGATTACAACGGCCCTGTCATAATCCTGAAGTGTGCCGGCTACAATTTCAGAAGCGGAAGCACTTCCGCGATTGATGAGCACTGCAACTGGAATCTCCAAGTCAACTGGATTGTTCAGCGTTTCATAAGCCACATTGCTGTCTTCTGTCTTACCTTTGGTAGTTACTATTTTCTTTCCCTTTGGGAGGAATATGTTACAAATGTTCACCGCCTCGAAAAGGAGCCCGCCTGGATTGTCTCGGAGATCGAGAATGATACCCGTAGCGCCTTGAGATTTCAAATTTACTACCGCGTTCTTTACCTCCTTGCCCGCATCAGGCGTAAAGTCCGCCAACTGAACATACCCAATATTTTTGCTTACCATCCCTGAGTAGGGAACGTTACTGATTTTTACCTTTTCGCGTTTGAATTCTAGTTCAATAGGATTGTTGACACCTGCTCTCTTTACTTCCAGCTTAACTGAAGTCCCCAGCTGACCTCGCATAAGTTGATTTGCCTCTTCAATCGTCAGTTTAGAAAGCTCGATGCCATCCATTTTGATCACTTCATCACCTATTTTCAGTCCATTCTTTTCAGCAGGATAGCCTTCGTACACCATCGTAACTACTGTGCGGTTACCGATCACTCTTGTTACCGCTCCGATGCCACCGTATTGACCTGTATTTAAGGTGCGGTAAGTTTCGACTTCATCTTCTGCGATAAAATTTGTGTAGGGGTCGAGCGATTCGAGCATGGCATCGATGCCGGTGCGAATCAATTTGTTGGGGTTGACTTCGTCAACATATAACGCATTTACCTCCTTGAAGAGAGAGGCGAAGATGTCCAGGTTTTTGGCGATTTCGAAATAGCGCTCAGCAGGAGGAGTGAAGGAGAGTGCAACCAGACCAAGCGTTACAATAGAGAGTGCGATGAATTTCTTCCGCATACATTCAAATTTATTGAATATAAACGGCTAAAAAGAGAATTAGTATGAGATAATGGAGACTATTTAAGCTTAAAAACAGCTTCAATCTCAACGGGAATACCTTCCGGTAGTGAACTCATGCCCACAGCGCTACGTACGCCCACACCTTTGTCTTCACCCCACACTTTTGCAAACAGTTCACTACATCCATTGATGACGTAAGGATGTCGCGTAAAATTGGGTACACAGTTCACCATTCCCAGCAATTTTACAACATGGTCTACTCTATCAAGGCTTCCGAGGTATTTTTTTAATGTCGCAAGAATGGCAAGCCCCACTTGTTGAGCGGCCGCTTTTCCCTCATCGATAGAAAGGTCGTCACCGACTTTACCGACAATCCATGTACTGTCTTCTTTCAATGTACCGTGTCCGGAAACATAAGCGTATTCTCCCTCGACCAGCAACAGTTTGTAAACTCCCAATGGATCCGGAGAAGGGGGAAGTTTTAATCCCAATGCGGCAAAGCGTTCTTCTGGAGTCATCAGTATTTATCTGGTAGTTGTACAACCTTGATTACAATCTCATGCCGGTCACCGTCTTTGTCGACCAGGTAAAACTTTACCGTTGGATTGTCCTTGGATAGGTCGGGTTCGGTTTTGATTATTTTATTATCCTGAACGTGTTTTTCTATTTCCTGACTCAGAATTTGCATCGCATTTGCAAAATCTACTTCGAGCGGACTTGGGTTGTAGGATACCGTTTTCATTTCCTCTATTCACATTACCATTTGATGAGTGCCGATGCCCACGTAAAACCGCTACCGAAGGCAGCAAGGCAAACGATGTCACCGTCTTTTATTTTATTTTCTCCCCACGCTTCACTCAATGCGATGGGGATTGAGGCAGCTGTCGTGTTCCCGAACTTCATGATGTTATTGTACACCTGATCGTCCGACAGTCCCATTTTTTCCTGAATGTATTGACTAATGCGCAAGTTAGCCTGGTGTGGCACCAGCAAGTTGATTTCTGATTTGTCTACTTTGTTTGCGGTCAATGCTTCGTTAATAACCTCCATAAACCGAACAACTGCGTGTTTAAATACCTGGTTGCCATTCATCACCACTTTGAAGGAAGTGGTATCCAATATTTGTTCGGG
>DAORAG010000080.1:0-9634 GCA_035344095.1 Cyclobacteriaceae bacterium
TTTTCATGTCAATATGAAGACAAGCCGATCATTCCCATCAAGAAGACCGTATATTCTGTGACCAACGGACTGCTTTGGAGATTCTAGATAAGACTTTGTCTCTTGACGTTAGGCAAAAGCTTTTTTTCGAGAACTTGGAATAGAATAGCAAGAGCCAATCCGAAGAATACCAGCCCTCCATAATTTTTCAGGAAGGTAAAGGCACCCGAGTTGAACTTGAAGCCCGTCAATACAATACAAACAATCGCAGCAATACCGAACGTCACGATGCCAGCTATCAACCACAGGACATCTCTTCTTGCTTCTCGCTTTGCTTCTAAGACTGCAAGTTTTTGAATTACGTTTTGGGCAAATGACGAAGGCAGGGTGAATGACGGCTCTGTTGACAGAGCATCAAAAACTTTAATGTACGCTTTGCTATCAGAATTGTTTCCCCTGAGTTCGCCAGCTTCTGCTAATCTTTGAAGTTCTTCGTCCTGACTTTTCATAGCACTTCTTCTTTACCAAGATACTTTACAATTTTTTCTTTCAACAAGTTTCTTCCTCTAAAAAGATAATTCTTCACCGTGCCCTCCGGCATTTTTGTGATTTCGCCAATTTCAGGATAACTCATGCCGTCCAGATGATATAGAGTGAGAATCGTTCGGTAGTGTATCGGCAGTTCCTCTATATATTCTAAAATGCGGCTTTGAATATCTTTATCTTCCAGTTCCTCCGCAGGATTGTTGTCTGAGATAAATTTCTCCTTGAACGATTCCTCTTCATTTAAGTCACTTACCGGAATCTTCTTTTTGCGTACATGATTAATGGCCTGACGGTAGGCTATCGTTGCTATCCATGTAGAAAGCTTTGATTGAAAATTGAATTCGCCAAGTTTGTCATGCACCTTCAAGAAGACATCCTGACACAACTCCTCGCGATCTTCTTCATTCTTCACTACCCTGCCTATCATATGAGCCACCAATCTTTCATGTTGCTTGATGAGCTGCCTGAATGCTTCCATATCTCCGTCTGAGATTCTGGAGATCAGCGCTCTTTCGTCCGTCATAGCCATGTTTGACACAGAAACGGTTGATAATGTTGCAAGGAATTTAGCTCATTTTGGCGGTTTTACCCCTCAAGGTTCACATCACACAAAAAAGTGTCGGTGGTTGCAACCTTTAGATCCCTGGGCTGTGTCATACGGCTCAAATCAACGAAAACAATAAAAACGGAAGATATATGGATAAGAATTTAATGGAAGTACTAATGCCGCTGGCCATCTTCAGCGGTCTCGGTGGGTCGGTTTACTTTTTCACAAAAGCCCTGACAGAATACATTCTGAAAAAGAAGATGATTGAGAAAGGTTATGTCAATGAGGATACGCAAGCCATATTTAAAAGGCATGCTGACGAAAACAAATATTCTGCATTAAAGTGGGGATTGATAATTCTGTTTGGTGGCCTTGCATTAATTATCATGGAGTTCATTCCTACGAGTCCTGAGTCTCCGCTGCCATACGGCCTGCTGGCATTCTCGGTTTCTCTTGGATTCCTGATTTACTATTTCATGGTAAAGAAAGAATCTGAAAAATAAACGGCCTTCCAAGACTATCCTCATCATGATCAAAAACTATTTACTCACAGCGATTAGAAACCTTCATCGCCACCGGTTTTTTTCCTTCATCAATATTTTTGGCCTGTCCATCAGTATGACTGTATGCATGGGCATCATCATGCTGGTAGCCGATCAGATGACATACGACCGTCACAATACAAAGCGAGATCGAATTTATCGCGTGATAAGTATTCCGATTGGCGCGGATGGACTGGAGGGTTCTTTTGAATTTGCTACTTCACCACTACCAGTTGGTCCAGAATTGACACAATCGTATACAGGGGTGGAAAAAGTTGCGCGACTGAAGCGTGGTTTTGGAAACGGCTGGGTTGAGTTTGATCAGGATGTGAATATTCCGCTTAGTGGTTTTTATGCTGATCCTGAGGTCTTCGATGTGCTGGAATACAAATTAGAGTTAGGCGATCCGACTATAGCACTGGTTGAGCCCTATTCAACCGTGCTGACAAGAAAGGCAGTAAAGAAGTTATTCAAGACAGATAATCCGATTGGGCAGTCTATCAAAGTAGGAGACCTCGGTGTATTTAAGATCACCGGTGTCCTCGAGGATACGGACGACAAATCTCACATTGTGTTCGAGGCCTTGGCGAGCATGGCAACCGTTAAAAGCCTTGAGGCGGCTGGCACTTATAGAAAGGATCTAGACAACTGGCATAATCATTATAATGCGTGGACTTACCTGTTGCTGGAAGAAGGGAAGGTACCACAGGACATTCAACCGCATTTAGATGATGCATATCAAAAGCACATTGTGCCTGAAACCAACCCTGATATTCGTAAGGCCCGGTTTTCCTTGCAGCAGTTGAACAACATTACGCCTGGGCCACTGCTATCCAATGCTATCGGCCCATTCTTGCCCTGGATTTTTATTTATTTCCTTGGAGGATTAGCGTTGGTGGTGATGATTACTTCATGCTTCAACTTCACCAATCTTTCTATAGCCCGATCACTTACAAGAGCAAAGGAAATCGGAATCCGAAAGGTATCAGGTGCGGTAAGGCTGCAAATATTCTGGCAGTTTCTTTCCGAAGCGATAATTACAGCTTTACTCTCGCTTGCGTTGTCAATGGTATTTCTACAAGCATTGAAACCGCTTATGCTAAACTTAAATTTTGCTCGCCTGTTGAAATGGGATCTCGAGGCAAATCTCTATGTATATCTTATCTTCTTTGCTTTTGCAGTATTGGTTGGAATTCTAGCTGGATTTTTTCCTGCGGTAGTACTTTCTGGATTTCAGCCGATAAAAGTTTTGAAGAACCTTGGCACCATGCGCGTCTTTTCCAAAATGGGTTTGCGCAAAGCGCTGCTTGTGGCTCAATTTTCAATGTCATTAATATTTATCCTCACAGTCATACTCATTTACAATCAACTTCATCTGTTTCTCAAAGCCGATCATGGATTTGATATGAGCAACAACCTCGTTGTGAGGCTTGGTGAGACAAAACCAAAAGAACTCAAGACTGAGTTATTGAAATATCCACAGGTTGAAAATGTCGCTACTTCATCGCACGTGCCAGCCGCGGGCAGCACCTATGGCGTTGGTTTCAAAAAGACATTTGAAGAGAAAGACTGGACCGAATTCAGCTACTACGCAGTGGACGAAGATTATCGTGAAAATATCGGAGTAGATCTGGTAGAAGGACGATACTTCGATGCAGATGCCGGTGAATCCAACTCAAATTTTGTTGTAATTAACGAGGCGGGAGTGAAGGCATTGCACTATGATTCACCTAAGAGTGCGATAGGAGAGATCGTCATTTCACAGGATGACTCCACGAAATTAGAGATTATTGGAGTTATTAAAGATTATAATCATCAGGTGCTAATGGCTGAGATTGGCCCATTAGCACACATGTACATTCCCGATCGGTTTGGTCTGCTACAGGTAAAATACTCTGGCTCGTATGACGAGGCGGTTCATGCGGTCGAAAAAGCGTGGGCGCAGGTAAATCCTGATCTGAAGTTAGACTACAAAAATTTTGAAGAAGAGATCAGAGGTTTTTATCAACTGGCGTTTGGCGATATAGTGAATGTAGTCGGCTTCATTTCGGTGTTGGCCGTTTTAATTTCAAGTCTCGGCCTTTTGGGTATGGCCACCTACGCTACTGAAACCCGAGTGAAAGAGATATCAATCCGCAAAGTACTGGGTGCAAGTGATAAGGCCCTTGTCTTTCTGCTATCTAATGGCTTCCTGCGAATCCTTGCTATGTCAATATTGATTGCTGTTCCTGCGGCTTACTTTCTCAACAACCTGTGGTTGGAGTTGATTGCCTACCACGTTGCTTTTGATTGGGCAGTAATCACAATGGGTGTCCTTATTCTCCTGGTGTTTGGATGCCTTACTATTGGCTCCCAGACATTCCGTGCGACTTACGTCAATCCGGTTGATAATTTGAAAAACGAATAAGGCTTATTTGAAGTGCTTAAGGCGCACTACTTCCTCGGGTTTGAGAAATCTCCACTCTCCCCGAGGAAGATCCTTTTTGTCCAGTCCGGCAAAAACAACACGATCCAGCTTGACGACTTCGTAGCCGAGCGATTCAAAAATCCTTCGAACAATTCTATTCCAACCGATGTGCAGTTCTATACCCACCGATGTTCTGCTTTCGTCCACATACGCAAGATCATCAACTATAGCCTTGCCTTCCTCGAGGTACACACCGTCTTGTATTTTCTGAAAGTCATTTTTTGATAGTGGCTTATCGAGTTCGACTTTATAAATCTTCTTGGTGTTATAAGAAGGGTGTGTGAGTTTTTCTGCTAACGCTCCGTCATTGGTAAGCAATAGCAGGCCAGTAGTATTGCGGTCCAATCGACCTACCGGGTAAAGTCTTTCTTTGCAGGCGCTGGCCACAAGACTCATCACTGTCTTTCTATCTTTTGGATCTGATGTGGTCGTGATAAAGCCTTTTGGTTTGTTGAGCAGTACATACACCAGCTTTTCCGCTTTCAGCACTTTATCTTCATATCGCACTTCATCACCGGGTTTCACCTTGTAACCCATCTCCGTGATGGTAACGCCATTCACACTGATTAAACCCTTTCGAATCATCTCATCGGCTTCCCTTCTAGACCCCATGCCGCTGTTGGCGATATATTTATTGAGCCGGGTCAGGCCGTCATCCTGTTTAGGAGCTACGTCACGGGCTTCTGCGGCTCTTTTTCTTTTAGCGAAACCGAGGTTCTTGCCTGACCGGAAAGGTTTCTTGTTGTCCTGGTCACTTCTAAATTTCTCAAATGGCCTCTTGCCAGGTCCAGACCCAGGCCTCGATGACCTTTTGAAAGGGCGCTCTTCAGAGCTATCGGAGGTTCTTCTTTTATAACCTGGTTTCCCAAACTCTTTTGAATCGGATCTCCCTGATCGTTCGGATCCGTAGGATCTTTTAAATGGGCGCTCTTCAGTGCTGTCAGCACCCGGTGATCTTCTCTTGAATTCCCGCTTGCCAGAATCCCTTTCGTCTGATCGGTCAGGCCTGCCTACTCCTTTTTTAAAGTCGCTTCTTCCAAACCTTCTGTCATCAGATTTCTCAGGTCTGCTCTTTCCCCTGCGGGCGGTTGATTTACCAAAACTGCGAGGTGCATCTTCATCCTTCTTGTCAAAAGATGGCTTGCCTTTCCTTTTTATGAAGGATTTTTCGGCCTCTGACTTTTTGCCAAATGAGGTTCGCTTGTTGGATCGTCTTTGTGCCATAATTTATCTGATCAGGCACTACTGCCCTTTAGGTGCTATTGTTCCGGAGAAGGCGTGGAGGTGTCAGTGGAATCAGTGTCAAAATTTTCACTGATGGTATCTGCATCGATACTTTCTCCAATTGTATTTACCTCTTGGGTGAAGTCTTTTGGCGTAGGCAACTCATTGAGGTCATTGATACCAAAGTACTCCATGAATTTAGGACTTGTACCATAAAGTATAGGGCGTCCAATCGTATCCGCCTTGCCGCGTATCTCTACCAATCCCTTGTCAAGTAATTTTTGTACAGCGTAGTCACAGTTTACACCACGAATGTTTTCGATTTCTGTTTTAGAAATCGGCTGTTTGTAGGCAATGATAGAAAGTGTTTCCAAAGCTGAAGTTGACAATCTTTTTTTTGATTGCTGCTTAAGCATAATGCCAATACTAGCCTGGTAAGCGGGCTTGGTAAGGAATTGGTATCCACCACCCCCTTTATTTACTTGAAAAGCGTATTCGTCAGATTGGTATTTTTCATCAAGCCTGAGGATGGCCGCCTGAATATCTTCTTCAGGCACATCGGCATTGAACATTTCGGAAAGACATGCTTTAATGTCAGCTAATTTTGCTGGCCCTGGCGAGCAAAATATCAACGCTTCAATATGATTTTGTAGAAAATCCACGCTTAGTCAGTTTGCATCATTTTAGCCTCGATTGACTGTGTAGTGTGAGGTACAGCGATCAATCTTTCTTTTGGAATCAGTTTTCCTGTTACAGAGCAGATTCCGTAAGTACCATTCTTGATGCGAATAAGCGCGTTCTCAAGATTCGTGATATACTTTTGCTGTCTTGCAGCAAGCTGGCTTAGGTTTTCTTTTTCTGCGGTTTCAGCACCATCTTCCAATACCTTTGTATTTCCACCTGAAGTGCTGTCGGTTCCCTCATCGTTGTTGCGATTGAGTGTTTCTTTCAAAATGCGAAACTCTTCGCGGGCTTTATCAAGTTTACCGTTGATGAGTGTTTCAAATTCTTTCAACTCCGCATCATTGTATCTGGTTTTATCAGATGGTGCGGTTGATTTAGCAGGCTTATGGGCAATCGGTCTTTGGGTCAATGCTGGAAAAATATTTAGTTGAGGTGGAGTCTTAGGCATTGGAGAGATAGGATTGTCTTTCTTCCTGGTTGACGGTTCAGCCGGAGCTGTAGCACGCCTCATTGGTTTAGGTGCCTTGGGCTCCTTCTTCGGAGTCTCTTTCTTAACTGCCTTTTTTGTTACTATTTTCTTTGCTTCTACTTTCTTGGCCGCCTTTTTAGGAGCCACTTTTTTCACAGCCTTCTTGGCCTTTTTGGCAGGCGCTTTAGAGGCCTTCTTTTTGGCAGCCGTTTTCTTAGCCTTCACTACTTTCTTAGCCTTTTTAGGCGCCTTCTTAGCTGCTTTTGCCTTTTTTGCTTTTTTGGCCATGGTTCTTCTCGTTTATTTTACCGTTTCGAAAAAGATGCGCAAAAATAACCGCTCGACCCCTAAACAAAAAATGTATCGGAATTAATTCCCCTTGGGGTTCAGGAGGTTATGAATCTGCTGTTACCTTGTTAAAACGGAGCTATCTGGAAGCTATTATCACCCTTTTTCTGAAGGTTTTGACTGAGCCGGTCGAATTAAAGATTTCAAACCAAACCAGATAATAGCCCGCCCTGGCTCGTGTACCATCTTCCTGTTCGCCCTCCCAGCGAAATGAGCCAGTGGCACCAAGGATTTGGTTGTTTGCGATCGTGCGAATAAGCCTGCCTTGTTGGTCAAAAATTTTTATGTTGGAGGTGTACCCGGTGTTATCGAGGTTGAAATGTATTTGGGTGAATTCACTGAACCCCGAATTGGGTGAAAATATTTCAGGGTCAACCTTAATATCTCCGATGTCGACTTCACTTGGCATTCTATAACTTGAATTTTGAAAGCCAGGGGTTGCAAAACCAGATACAGAACTTGCTGAAGTCCAGTTTGACTGATCTTGACTTGGTGCCATAATTGAAATCCTTTCCAGCGAAATGCCTTCTGGGTCTCTGACCAAGTCGTTGTGGAGATCTTCTGAGTAGATGAAGGAGTCAACTACCATCCCTTGTTCATTGGCAATCGCGACCGACCCTTCGTCATCGGGCATAGAGGGTAGCGAAGACGCTATAAAACTTTTTTCATGACCTTGTGGATAATTCGATTTTACATTGATAGGATCTGGAGTAAAGACCATGAAAGACAATGGTTTCATTATGTAGTCATTGACAAACAATATTTTTCCGTTAGTGATTTTGTCCTCTTCCAGATTACCGATTGACCAATTTTTCAAGTTGATGAATTTATCGGTTCGATTGTAAACCTCAACAAAGTCTGCACCATTGGGTCTTGGGTTAAACAGTACTTCGTTGATAATTACATCTCCCGGTTTGGAGTCTTCTGGAAGGGCAAACTCGAAATTGTTATTCTCTTCGATTTTATTGCCACTGCAGTCAAAGACATTGTTGATTGACAAGCTGTAAAGCTGCCGTGTTACGAGTTCGCTTTCAATCACAATCCGGATTGATCTCAATGATGGGTCTGTGATTGCAAAACTCTCAATCTGAACCTCTGGCTGAAAAACAAAAGCCGCGTTTGGCGAAAGGGCCGCTTCTAATCGTTCATCAAATCTTAGCAAAATTGTTTTCGGATCAATTGGTGTGACCGACAATAGTTTCGGGCCAGCGAGATCAAGATTACTGGCGTCTACAGAATTAACTACTCCTGGTGTTCCTCCTTTTTCACTTTCAGATGCTGTCCAATTGTTTTGCTCCTCGCAAAGATTGTCGGGGTCAACGATCTCGAACGTCCAGCCGCCTTCCTGCTTGTCCAGATCATGGTACCAACTTAAATCATAATTCAATGAGTCGATCGTCATGCCTGCGGGCGTTTTTAATACTAAGGTGTCCGATGAGTTGTTAAGAGTTGGAAAGTTTGATACGCCAACGGTGTTGGTCGATAGACCAAACTTGGTCACATTGGCGCTTGAGGTTACAACCAGATATTCATTTGGCAACAATATTCTTTTCCCAAATACCGCCTTAGAGCTGCCATCCGTGAAAGTCCATCCCTCGAGGTCAAATGGATTTGTACTGCGGTTGTAAAGCTCCACAAATTCAGCGTCTGGCAAGCCGACTTGAGGATTTTGGTCTGCCATGATTTCGCTAATAATAATGTCTTTGAAACTGGCTGGGAGAGAATTAAAGAACAGAAATTCCAAACTCTGAGTGGCGATAGCATTTCCAGCCAGATCCTCCACATCATTTAGTGTAACGTTGTGCGTGAAACCGTTTTTGAATGACTGGGAAAAGGTAAGCACTACGGTCTGCCCATCTTCTTGCAGTGCCGCAGATATGGGAGCTCCGATGCCCAAGTTAACTGAATAGTGTAGTGCATTATTTGTTGTTGATCCTTTCAGTAGCTCATTAAAAGTAATCGACAGTGAAGTGGCAGAAGAGGCGAGGGCCTGTGTTGCGATTGGTGGTTCATCATCCACATAAGGAGCACCGCTTACTGAAATGTCATCAAAGTAGAATTTGTCTGATCGGGTTGAGGAGTATTCGCAGTAGACACCAAAGAATGCCGACTGCCTAAAAGTTTTATCTGACGCTATCCCTTGTGAAGAGTATGTACCGGTGCTGCCGACATCAACAAATAACTCCCAGTTGCCCACGGCATCTCGAGTAACTTTGACTTTAAGGTTCACCGAAGCGAGATTTACAAGGCCATCTTGCCCATCAATAATTTTTGTTTTAAGCAAGCCAGCTTGACGGTATAGGCTTACTTCGTCTGGAGTGTCACCAACCACAACAAAGTAGCCATTGAGTGTATTTGATAGATCAGACTGATCAGCGACCAGGTAGACTCTAGCGAAGTTTGAGCCTGAAGGGTTAAAATCCATTTCAACCTTAAACTCCCAAACTGCTTCATTGATCGCCACCGATGGAGTGCTGAGATAGGCGGTAGAGGCAACAGCAGGTGCCTGAAGCCGCAGACGACTATTGTCTATGGTAAATTTGCTTTCGTCTCCCGTCCATGTTGGGTTGGTTGTAAAATCTCCATCAGAGAAATTCTCGGAAACCTGGGCCATGGTGACCCCACTCATTAAAAGAAAGATAACAAACGGGACGACCTTTAGAGGTCTTTGTAAAAAGCGTAATTTTGCAGCTCGAACTATAAAATTGAATAGCGAATGAAACTTGCAATTGTTGGCGCCACGGGGTTGGTAGGGCAGGAAGTCTTGAAAGTGCTTGACGAGAGACATATCGAGTTTTCTGAATTGTATCTGGTGGCCTCCGCCAAAT
>DAORAG010000081.1:0-9591 GCA_035344095.1 Cyclobacteriaceae bacterium
AGTCCATATGAGGTTGATGTTGCCGATCCTCCCGGAACGTTGGATAAACTACTTAGTCACCTTACCTTTGGCGGGGAATTGCTGGTTCACAAAAATGTATCAGTGCTGCTCGGTTATAACTTTTTAAGACATAAGGAGCTGAAACTGGAAGGAGCCGGAGGTGGCGCAGGTTTTTCGATTGGAGCTCTTGCAAAGGTTAACCGGTTTTCATTCTCATTCAGTCGATCAGGGTATGTGGCGGGTGGAGCATATCAGGTTTCGCTAAACATTGACACCAAAAAATTAATTACACGGAAGTAGCACTATGATGAATTCTGAATATTTGACGCCTCGTCAAATCGTTGAGGAACTTGATAAGTACATTATCGGGCAAAACGATGCCAAGAGAAATGTAGCGATCGCACTTCGCAACCGGTGGAGGCGTATGAGCGTGAAGTCAGAAATCCAAACCGAAATTGTACCCAACAACATTCTGATGATTGGAGCAACCGGTGTGGGAAAGACGGAGATCGCAAGAAGACTTGCCAAGCTTGCTGATGCACCATTTGTAAAGGTGGAGGCTTCGAAGTTTACGGAAGTAGGCTATGTAGGTCGTGATGTGGAGAGTATGGTGCGTGACCTGGTGGAACAAGCTGTAAACATGATCAAGGCTCGTAAAAAAGAACAAGTAAAGGAGAGGGCTGTTGCGATCGTGGACGAAATTATTCTCGATGCCCTGATACCGCCTCTCAAAGGACCTACAATCAAGCCAGCGCAGCAACCCTTTAGTGACGTAAAGCCGGACTCACCATCGTCTGATGCCGAACTCAACGAAAGGACACGAAACCTTTTCAGAGAAAAGATCAAGAATGGCGAGATGGATGATAGAAAGATCGATATCCAGATCAATCAAAAGAGCGGCCCCGGCATTGGAATGATCGGAGCCGGTATGATGGATGAGGCATCGATGATGAACCTGCAGGATATGATCAGCGGAATGCTTCCTAAAAAAGCCAAGAAAAGAAAAGTCACGGTTAGTGAGGCGAGAAAAATTTTACTGGAAGAGGAAGCTGCCAAATTGATTGATATGGATGAGGTAAAAGAGGAGGCGATCCGAGTGGCAGAAAATTCAGGAATCATTTTCATAGATGAAATTGACAAAGTGGCCTCTGGCTCGGGAAAAAAAGGTGGGCCCGATGTGAGCCGTGAAGGTGTACAGCGTGATCTTCTCCCAATCGTGGAGGGAAGCACAGTCAACACAAAACATGGGGTGGTAAAAACGGATCATATTTTATTTGTGGCGGCAGGTGCTTTTCACATTTCAAAGCCTTCAGATTTGATTCCTGAACTACAGGGGCGATTTCCCATCCGCGTGGAGTTGAACAATCTGACCAAGGATGATTTTGTTCGTATTCTTAAGGAGCCTAAAAATGCGCTAACCAAACAATACACAGCCCTTTTTGAAGCTGAGGGCGTAACTATAGAGTTTGAAGAATCCGCTTTGGATTCCATTGCCCAGACTGCATTTGAAATCAATGCTGAGATCGAAAACATTGGTGCTAGACGTCTGCATACGGTGATCAGTAAATTGCTTAATGAATTTCTATTTGACGTGCCGGACAAGATCCAACCTAACTCGCACATCGTAGTTACCAAGGAGATGGTGCACGAGCGGCTAAATGGCTTGGTGAAAAACAAGGATCTCAGTGAGTACATTCTATAGTGGCCAAATCTGTTGCCATACTGATTTTAGCTTTCGTCTGCTTTGAATCTTTAGCAGTAGAGCGAGATTCCGTAAGGCACGAAAACATCGAATCCTACAGCGACTATTTCTTTTTAGGGCCGTTGTTGCAGCGAAATAGTATTGACTTTAGCGTTGTATCCTCTCTTGATAGCAAAAAGAAGATAGACTATAAGTCTAATACCTCCTATGCGTTAGGCGCAAACCTTAACTTGTTTGATGTCAACATTCGTTTTGCTTTCGCAGTGCCTTTGGGTACTAAAAGCGAGCGACTTTTTGGAAAAAGTGACATCAAGGGTTTTCAAATTGCAGGTATTACCCGAAGGTGGTTTGCCGATGCTTCGTTTATTCGATACAATGGTTTTTATCGGGAGTCATCTGACGTGGCCGTCCCGAAAGGTCAACCCTTTCCGCAAAGAAGCGACATAGAGATTCAGAATCACGGCATTTCATTTGGATACATCTTCAATCATGAGCGATTCTCGCTGAAAGCCCCTTACCTGTTTAGCGAAAGACAAAAGAATAGCCGGGGGTCTTTTATTATCAGCGGAGTGCTTTCAACTTTTACACTATCTGCTGACTCAGCACTTGTGCCACTACCACAGTGGACCAGTTGGGGGCCTGGTGCTACAGTAAGCGAAATAAGGTTTACCTCGTTGGGTGTTGGTCCGGGGTATAGCCACACATTCGTAATGAAGAGATTTTTTGTGAACCTGACATTAACGCTTGGGCCTGCGCATTATTGGCTGTCATACACTGATGCCGATAGAGGTCATAACGACATAAAAATTGATGCCTTTTCTCAGGGAAGAATAGGAGTGGGGTACAATACGCAGAAATTTTTTGCGGGCTTAAGCATTACCACACAATCGAGAAATGTCACGTACGATAACATCACATTGCAAAACGGTGCCGCTGTCTTTCGGATTGTTACCGGTTATCGGCTTCCGGAAGAGGGACTCCTAAAACGTAAAGCTACCGAGTTGCTCCCAATTGGATTGTGATGCTATTTCTTCAAATTCCTTTTCGGAAAATCGAAGAAATAGAGTTTGCCACAACCAGGTCGAATTTCTTTCCATGAATTGATCTTCAGCTTACCTGCAACTATGCCGCATGTAGGCACATTCATAATCCTTTCATTCAAGAGTTCATTGACAAAATCTGTAAGTCCCGGATTGTGCCCGAAGATCATCACCTCATCAAAATTATCATTGAATTCTGACGCCACTTCGAAAAGTTCATTTTCGCTTGCATGATAAATTTTTTGATCCGTTTTGATTCGAACTTGGTCATAGCCGAGAATGTCGGCAATCACTTTGCAGGTTGTCAAGGCCCTGTTGGCGGGGCTACTTAGCATAAGGTCTGGAGTGATTTCTCTTTCCTTAAGCCTTCGACCCATTTTTGGAGCATCGCGTTTACCGCGCTCATTCAGTGGTCTGTCAAAATCGCTAAGGTCGAGGTCTTCCCAACTGGATTTGGCATGTCGGACAACGTAGAGGATCTTCATCTTGGTGCGAAAGAGAAATTATTTCAGCGGATGAATTTACCAAATGCTGACTTATCTTGCGACTTGCTATGTCAAAACGTCCGCTAAGAAAACGAGCCAAGTACAGTGTTGTATACTACTTCGTTCGCTTTCTCATCTTTATTTCCAATTTGATGCCTAGAAAGTTATGGCTCGCCTTCTGTGGTGGGCTAGGAAGGCTGGCGTACCCGTTTGCTAATAAAACCCGGGAATTGGTGATTCTTCATCTGGGCCTCGCGTTCAGCGGTGAGATGACGATGCGTGAAATTCTGGCAATGAGTAAGGAGGTTTTTCGAATGCTCGGTAAAAATGCTGGAGACGTTTTGCGTGCCCGAAAAGTGAAAACGTTGGAAGACCTGGATCGCTTTTTAGTGACACATGGTATCGAGAATTTTGAGACAGCAACAGCAAAAGGGAAAGGGGTTATTTTCCTGACTTGCCATTTGGGCGCTTTTGACATTCAAATCACGAACATGGCGCTCCGGGGTCTAAAGCCCAATATTATTGGTACTCCTTTAAAAGACGAAAGACTAAATGAGCTTTTGTTTGACTATCGAAACGCATATGGGGCCGTGGCTGTAGAACGTGGCAAAGAGACGCTGCGTTTGATTAAGGCGCTCAAAACAGGCGGTTCGGTGGCAATATTGATTGATCAGGACACAAAGGTGAAGAGCCGGTTTGTTGATTTCTTTGGTATGAAAGCCGCCACTCCTGTGGGGGCGGCCATATTGGCGATGAAGACAGGTGCTGCTGTGGTACCCACTTATATTTTTTTGGGAGACGATGGTAAGCAACATATGCACATCCTTCCTGAGATTCCTACCGTGCTGACTGGTGATGAGGAGGCTGATATGATAGCCAACACGCAAAATTATACTGCTTTCATCGAAGAGCAGGTTAGGGCGCACCCTACTCAGTGGGTTTGGATGCACGAGCGCTGGAAGACAAAGCCAGGCGAAGAGATTGTTTAATATTAAATTCCCTAACTCATCCAATTTCACGCTTTGAGGGGGAGAGATGCAAGAAAGCATTGTATTACCTTCATGGTGACCATGCAATATCTTTCCAGAGCGTTAATTCTTTTAATCTTTCTTGACGGCTGTATTGACCGCCTGGATACGGCCACCGTCAATCAGGATCAAGGGGTGTTAATAGTTGATGGATATATCTCGGATCGAAAAGGGCCCTATCAGGTGACGATGTTTCGATCATCATCAGCGGATGGCATACTGAACCATCCCATTCCGGTGGAGGCAAAATCAGTTATACTGATCAATCAAAATAAAAGCGAAGAGTTGATGACCTACAAAGGCGAAGGAGTATATGAGAGTGATTCTGATGGCATGCAAGGCGTGGTGGGTGAAAAGTATTTTTTAAGAATTGAGCTAATGGATGGTACGATCTTCGAATCCGATCCTGAGGAAATGTTGCCAACAGGCAAGGTGGATAGCATCTATTATCAATTTGTGTCATCAAAGCCAGAAAATGGCCCGACAGAATATGGATTCAATGTCTTTATGGATGCATCTTCAGTGCCAGAAGGGGGCTACGCGCGGTGGCGCTATACCGGCATTTTTTCGTTGGAGACTTTTCCTTGGTTAAACAGATTTTATTGCAATTGTTGCCCCCGCCCTGGAGATGCAGCTCCTCTTCCTTGCAGTGGCTATGTTATTAGTGCCAACGGACTGGTGCCGGTTGGTGAATGTACATGCTGCATATCTTACATCTCTGAACCGGAGTCGACTCCCCATCTGAATGACAATGCAGCGAAGACTGATGGTACTTTTAAGAAAGTTGAACTGGGATATGTGGATTTTAATGAATATAGTTTTTCGCGGGATCGCTATATGCTCAAAGTCGACCAAATGAGTTTGACACGGGAGGCCTATGAGTACTGGAAAGTGTTCAGAGATCAGAAACAGGGAGCGGAAAGTTTGTTTCAACCTGCCTTAGGAAAGGCGAGGACAAATATTCGTTCGATCAATAGTGATCAGAAGGCCGGTGGCTTTTTCTATGCTACCTCTATTCATACGAAAGTGACCTTCATCGTTGGGAGCAGAGATGCGTCCATTCGTGTCCCTCAGTTTCGAATTCAACCACCGCAGCAGAATTGCGGCCTCTGGTCAACCGGTTCCCAAATATTTATACACTCAACGACTGTGAAGCCTCCGGAATGGGTTGACTAAAACCTGATCAAATCAGTGTCAGGAGGGATATATCCATTAATTCTCGCCATCGACATCATCTGACCTTTATGGTGGAATTCGTGTGTGATCACATGTGTGAATAACTTAAGTGGAGTGAATCCAACTTTCCCACGATCGGGTATATTTCGTTCGAGCAATTCATCAGCGTCATCATAGAATTTTTCAAAGAACTCTTCAACAAGTTTATTCACTTGGATGAACTCACTTCGAAGCGCCCCAACGTTATTCACCTTCTCACGATTCAAATATTCAATTTGCTTCTGAAGTGCAAACTTGCCTATCCAGTGAATATAGGTGTCAGCGATATGTGCCTGAGTACCACAGATGCTTCCTCTTCCGAAATTCTCAACGGGTTTGGTGAAGTGTTCAACACTCATCGTCTCGCAGAAGTTAAATACTACCTCCCTGGATCCCTTTACGAATGTGTATTGTTTGGTTGCGGCTTCCATTTAACAAAAAATAATAGAGCGCAATTAACCCCTTTTTAAAAGGCATTGCAAGGAGAATCAATATCAGCTATTTTGTGCTACCAAAATTATTAATGTCATGCGCTACGTTTTCATATTACTGCTATTCAACATTTGTCTGATTGCCGGGGCTCAGGTTTCCAAGACTGAAAAGAAAATTGTTGCATCCGTGGATGCCCACCACAACGAAGCTTTGAGACTTTTAGAGGAAGTGGTTAATATCAACAGCGGCTCAATGAATTTTGAGGGCGTCAAGAAAGTGGGGATGATTTTCAAAGCCAGGCTTGATGCTTTGGGCTTTGAGACAAAATGGATTGATGGCAAAGACTGGGGAAGATCGGGTCACCTGGTGGCAGAGCATAAAGGAAAAGGTAAAACGATGTTGCTGATTGGCCACCTCGATACCGTGTTCGAATTATCTAGCCCATTTCAGCAATATAAATCTGTAAATGATTCTACTGTCAGCGGACCGGGAGTAGGTGATATGAAGGGTGGTGATCTAGTTATTATACAGGCGATGCAGGCATTAAAAGAATCGGGTGCGCTGAATGATATGAATATCATAATTGTGATGACGGGTGATGAAGAATTAAGCGGGAAACCTTTGAGTCTGGCAAGGAGAGATCTTATAGAAGCCGCAAAAAAGGCGGATATCGCGATTGGCTTTGAAGACGGTGATGGAAACCCGAAGACTGCCGTGGTAGCCAGGCGAAGTTCTTCTGGATGGCAACTAAATGTAGAGGGTGTGCCTGCGCACTCTTCGCAGGTTTTCACAAAGGACATTGGGGCAGGTGCGATATACGAAGCGGCAAGGATTGTAAATGGTTTTTATGAGGCGCTTTCAAAGGAAGAAAACCTGACTTTTAACCCTGGAATGATACTGGGTGGAACGAGTGTGGACCACGAGCGAGAAATGGATGGAGGAAGTGCATATGGAAAGAGCAATATCGTGGCAAAGAATGCTGTGGTTACTGGCGACATTCGAGCCATTTCTCCTGAACAACTTAAGATGACGCAGGAAACGATGCAAAAAATCGTTGCCGAGCATCGACCACAGACGAAAGCTGAGATCTCTTTTGGTGAAGGGTATCCTCCGCTCGCACCTGTGCAAGGAAACTATGACCTGCTTGCCAGGTTTAGTAGAGTGAGCCAGGACCTTGGCTTTGGGGAGGTTCGTGCAGTCAATCCTCGTGATGCTGGCGCTGCCGACATTTCGTTCACGGCTCCATATGTAGAGATGGCCATGGACGGTCTTGGACCAGGTAGTGCTGGTGGACACACGGTAAACGAAACAGCAGACCCAAGATCGATTGCTATTCAGGCAAAGCGAGCGGCTGTCCTCATGTACAGGCTTTCACAAGAAAAAGTCAACACAGGTCAGAAAAAATAAAAAAGTAAGGTCGCGAACGACCTTACTCATACCCACCTCCTCATTCAACCACGATTGTATATTTTGGCGTAGGGTTCAGTGGACAACTATAAACGTAGGTACCCTTTTTCAATTCAATCACACCAGATTTAGCAGATTCTCCATCTCTAATGGTTTTGCTCAAACCTGAGTTGGCGATAGCAGTACTGTACTCACCGCTTTCTTTGTCTTTTTCACTCTGCAGAAAAAACGCTACCTCATGGTCAATCCCTTTGTTGCTTACTTCAAAGACATAGCTGCCGGGCTTTAAAGTCAACTGTTCAGTGGTGAACTTGCCAGGTGTTTGCTCCAGTTTTACAGTTTGCGGATTTTTTTGAGCGAATAGTGCACTGCTAAGTAACACGAGCGCAGCTATTGATACGAATTTTAAGGATTTCATTTTTGTTTGATTTTATTTTAATGCTTTGAGTTTTAAGCAAGTTCTGGTTGCAATTCTTTGGCTACAGGAAAATCAACGGGTATCTGAGTGGTGCCATGGAGAAAATTGCTGATCATTTTATCACCAATTACTATGATGATATCGATAAGGTTGGCTTTGTTGTAACCAGCTGCAAATAAGTTGTCAACTACTTTCGGATCAGGTTTGCTTCTGTTTATCGTAGCACTTTTTACAAACTTCGCCAGGGCATCAAGCTTTGAATCAAATGAGGCAGCCCCTGAGCGGATCTCCATAATCTGTTCTTCGCTGAATCCATTCATTTTTCCAAGCACCGTGTGGGCGCTAAGACAATAGAGACATTCGTTTACCTGACTAACCACCAGGTTTATTACTTCACGCTCCTTAGCCTTTAGTGTAGATTTCCGATTTTGGAAAGCGAGGTAGTCAGCCAAAGCTGTCTCTGAATGCGCAAAGCTGGCGTAGAGATTGGGAACAAACCCCAGTCCCTTTTCCAGACTGTCAAAAATGGCCCTGTTGCTCTCACTTACTTCATCTTTTTTTGGAACATTAAAATTTGTCATCGTTGTATTTGTTTTAATTCAATGATGACACAAAGGTGGGGCGAGTCGGCCCTGGTTTAGCTGACCAAATTTCCCTGCGGTTTGGTGATTTTTCCCGGGTGAACAGCGATTTTTTTGTTGCGGAATTCCCCTGGTGAGATATTCATGATTCTTTTGAACATTTTGTTGAAAGATGTTACCTCCTCAAACCCGAGTTCAAATGCAATTTCTTTAGTCGATTTATCGGTATAGGTAAGCAGCCGTCTCGCTTCTAGTATGATCCGTTCGTGAATCATCACCAAGGGTGATTTCTGATTGTACATCGCAAACAGGTTGGAAAGTGTTTTGGGTGATTTGTTGAGCATGTCTGCATAAACTGCTACCTGTTTTATTGACTTATAGTGCATGTCCACCAGTACATTATATTTTCTTATCAGGTCAATCTGCGAATGATCAAGTTCTTTGGAAATGAGCTGCTCTTTGGCCAATCGTGTGCATTTGATGATAAGTCGCTTCAGCAGCATCTGGAGCATTTCACCTTGAATATTGTCTTTGGTTTCAAACTCATCCTTGAAAACATCCATCAGCGACTCGAATTTTTTCTCTTCGACAGTTGAAATTGTAATTATTGGGAGCTTCTGTGTGCCAAAGAATAAAATGCCGTTGCAGGAAACTTCGTGGTCGTGATCACTTATACAATAAAACTCACGATTGAAAGTGAATATGGTCAGTCGCGCAGCTGGCGGAATATTGACGTTTTGAAGGTAGGTGGTAGTGGTGAGTTGTCCTGGTGCGAGCGTAACCGTGGCATAGTCCACTTCAAAACTCATTGCTGTTGCACTTCGGTTCCAAATAATACTAATTAGACTGTGCTGCTTGAACAGCGCATCTGAAACGTTATCGGGTTGATCTGTTAACCAAAGTAGTGATTGGAGCGCCTTGTCTTTGAATTCGTAGTGCATGGTGGTGAGGGGCTTCAACTAAACCGGATCGAACTTGGCTTAGTTTCTTCACCTTGCCATTCGGGCGTGATATTGCAAAAAAGGTCGTGTGCCGGACTTTTTTAATGATGTGGCGGCCTGAAGTTACCGTCTAAGCACTACTTTTTAAAAATAAAGTAGACAGCACCAATTAACATCAGGAAGCCAACGAAGTGATTCCACCGAAACGTCTCATTCTTGAACAGGAACAGAGAAAAAATCAAGAATACGACCAAAGTGATAACTTCTTGAAGAACCTTTAGTTCGACCAGTGAGAATGGACCTCCATAATTTTTGAAACCAATTCGATTAGCCGGCACCTGA